>NZ_JAEVHN010000185.1:0-10666 GCF_016803375.1 Micromonospora sp. 4G55 | reverse complement strand
TGGCGATCCGGTCGAGGGTGGCGACGCGCCGAGCCCGCAGGGGGGCCAGGATGGCGTTGTCCACGAACGCCGCTCCGCCCTGACCCGGCGCGGTGACCAGCCGTTCGTTCGCCTCGGCGAGCTGCGTGTCCAGCAGGGTCAGGTTGCGGTTCACCTCGTCCAACGCCGACGTCGGAATCCCGGGCAACCGGTCCCGCACGCTGGGGCAGTCCACCGTCGGCGTGGCTGCACCGCCGGTCACCGCGCCCGGCGTCGGTGTGGTGGCGGGGCCGCCGCTGCCGGTCGTTTCGTGGCCACCGTGTCCGGCGTGCGCGCCGTCGAAGCTCAACTCGCAGTCCGCCATCGAGACCAGCCCGCTCGGACGGTCCCCGCCGCCGCGGGCGACGGCGACGGCGATCCTGTCGAGGGCGGCGACGCGCCGGGCCCGCAGCGGCCCGAGGATCGCGTTGTCCACCGACGTCGCGTCGCCCCGGCCCGCCGAGGCGGCCAGCCGCCGGTTGGCCTCGGCGAGCTCCCGGTCGAGCAGGTCCAACTCGCGGGCGACCTCGGCGGTCGCGCCGGCCGGCACGGCCGGCAGCCTGTCCCGCACGGTCGGGCACCCGATCCGCCCGGTCTCCGGCGCGGGCGCGTCCCCGGCCCGCACCGGCGCGTCGATGATCCGGACGACCGGCCAGAAGTACGAGGACCGGTCGCCGTTACGGCAGGTGGTGCCGGACGCGGCCAGGCTCTCATCGGTGGAGTCCGCGTTGGCGGAGAGGTTGCCGACGAAGTCGTGCACGTGCTGGGCGCCGTTCTTCACCCCCGGCTGAGCCACCGGGTTGTCCGGGCTGAACTTCCGGTTGCCGTTGGTCCCGCACTCGACCCTGAACACCCCGGTCGCGGCGCCCGGCGCGGGTCGCGGCACCCGGACGTTCGGCGCGACGTCCGTGATCAGGACAACCGACTGCGGCTGCGTGTCGGCGTGCGCGTGGTGGTTGCGGGAACTGACCGCGATGGTGGTCGACACGGTGGCGACGGCGGAGACCGCCAGGACCGCCACCAGGATCGTCAGATCCCGGCGGCGGGTCCGCCTGCTGAAAGCCTTCATCACATCCCTTTCCGTGGGGACGACCCGGTCGGGCGGGCCGCGCGGGTCACGTCGGGACGTACGGCCGAGCCGGCGCCCGTCGATCGGCCCCCGGGCCGGGCGTCACCGTTCGGTAAGGAGTTGCCGCGCCCGCTCCTGGCCACCGGCGGGCGGTGCGGTCCTCCCACCGCCCGTGTCGACACCCGGCGGCCCGGGCGGCCGTCCCGACGCCTTGGCCCAGCTCGACCGCCGCACCGGGTGCGGCCCCGGGTCCGCGCGTGCGGCCGGGGCAGGTGGCCCGACCACATGGGAGCGGTTTCCCAGACCATCCGCTCACGCCCGTCAATCCCCTCCGGGCCGCTCCCGAGCGGCGCTCATGTCGACCGACCCCGCGCCGACCGGCCGGAAAGTGTGGCGGACCGACATGGCTGCACTCCGGCCGTTCCCCGTAGGTTTCCTCCACGCGACGGCCCTGTGACCCCGGTCACCGACCCGGCCGTCGCCAGTGACCTGCGGAGGATGAGGCGATGGCCGGGCAAGCGCTCCTGTCGGCGCGCGGGCTGACCCGTGACTTCCGGGGCTTCCGTGCGGTCGACCACGTCGACCTCGACATCGCCCCGGAGAGCGTGCACGCGCTCGTCGGCCCCAACGGCGCCGGCAAGACCACCCTGTTCAACCTGCTCACCGGCTTCCTGCCGCCGACCGAGGGTCGGATCGAGCTGGACGGCCGGGACGTCACCGGCCTGCCCCCGGAGCAGGTGGCCCGGCTCGGGGTGGCCCGCTCGTTCCAGATCACCAGCCTGTTCCCGCAGCTGTCCGCCCGCGAGCACGTCGAGCTGGCGTTGCAGAGCCCGAGCGGGCTCGGCTGGCGGTTCTGGCGGTCGGCCAAGCTGATGGGCCGCTACCGGGAGCGGGCCGACGAACTGCTGGACATGGTCGGGCTCGGCGCGCTGGCCGAGGCCCCGGCCGAGGCGCTGGCGTACGGGCGCAAGCGCGCCCTGGAGCTGGCCATCGCCCTCGCCCTGGACCCGAAGGTGCTGCTGCTCGACGAGCCGACCGCCGGGATGGGGCTGGAGGACGTCGACCGCACGGTGGAGCTGATCGCCCGGGTCCGGGCCGGCCGGACCGTGGTGATGGTCGAGCACAACATGAGCGTCGTCGGCCGCCTCGCCGACACCGTCACCGTGCTGCAGGCCGGCACGGTGCTGGTCGAGGGCCCCTACGAGCAGGTCCGCGCCGACGAGCGGGTCATCACCGCCTACCTGGGAGCCGCTGATGCTGCGCATTGACACCCTCTCCGCCTTCTACGGCGAGGCGCAGGTGCTGCGGGAGGTGAGCCTGGAGATCGCCGCCGGCGAGGTGGTCACCCTGGTCGGGCGCAACGGCGCCGGCAAGTCCACCCTGCTGCGCTGCGTGATGGGGCTGCACCCCGGCCAGCGCGGCACCGTCGAGCTGGACGGGCGGGACATCAGCCGGCTGCCGGCGTACAAGCGGGCGCGGCTCGGCCTCGGCTGGGTGCCCGACGACCGAGGCGCGTACGCCACCCTCAGCGTCACCGAGAACCTGACGCTGCCGCCGCGGGTCGGCCCCGACCCGTGGCCGCTGGAGCGGGTGTACGAGGCGTTCCCCGCCCTGTACACCCGGCGCGACTCGGCGGCGACCATGCTCTCCGGCGGCGAGCAGCAGATGCTCGCCCTGGCCCGGGTGCTGCGGATGGGCGCCCGGCTGCTGCTCTGCGACGAGCCCACCGAGGGCCTGTCGCCGCTGCTCGTGCAGCAGGTCGGCGACCTGCTGCGGGAGGCCAAGAAGCACGGGGTGACCGTGCTGCTGGTCGAGCAGAACCTGCACTTCGCCACCGGCGTCGCCGACCGGCACTACCTGCTGGCCGAGGGACGCGTCGTGGAGGCGATGGCGAACTCCGAGGTGCGCTCGCGGGAGCGCGAGCTGCTGGCGTACCTCGGTATCTGAATTTTCGACGGCTGACCCGCGCGGTGCCCGCGCGGTACGAAGGGGATTGACATGCGTAGGAGCGTGGGTGTGGCCGCCGCCTCGGCGGCGGTGGTGCTGGCCGCGGGTTGCGGCGGCGGTGGACCCCAGTCCGGCGGCGACCAGAAGCTGACCGGCGACAAGATCGTGCTGGGTGTGCTCAACGACCAGTCCGGGGCCTACTCGGAGCTGTCTGGGAAGAACTCGGTCAAGGCCGTGGAGATGGCCATCGCCGACTTCAAGGCCAAGCACGGCGACCAGGCGGTGACCACCGACATCACCGTGGAGACCGCCGACCACCAGAACAAGCCGGACGTCGCCAACGCCAAGGCCCAGGAGATGTACGACCGCAAGGGCGTCGACCTGATCCTCGACGTGCCGACCTCGTCGGCCGCGCTGAAGGTCGCCGACGTGGCGAAGGAGAAGAAGAAGCTCTACTTCAACATCGGCGCGGCGACCACCGACCTGACCGGCAAGAGCTGCAACAAGTACACGTTCCACTACGCGTACGACACCTACATGCTGGCCAACGGCACCGGCAAGACCACCACCGAGCAGGTCGGCAAGAACTGGTACATCCTCTACCCGAACTACGCCTTCGGGCAGGACATGGAGAAGAGCTTCTCCACCGCCATCACCGCCGCCGGCGGCACGGTCGTCGGCAAGGACGGCGCGCCGTTCCCGAACACCACCGGCGACTACTCGACCTTCCTGCTCAAGGCGCCGACGCTGAACCCCAAGCCGCAGGTGCTCGGCACCATGCAGGCCGGCGCCGAGCTGGTCAACGTGGTCAAGCAGTACAACGAGTTCAAGTTGCGGGACAAGGGCGTCGGCCTGGCGGTCGGCCTGATGTTCATCACCGACATCCACTCGCTCACCCCGGCCGCGCTGGCCGGCACCACCTACACCGACGCCTGGTACTGGAACTTCGACCAGCAGAACCGGGAGTTCGCCGACCGGTTCCAGAAGGAGACCGGCACCCGGCCGTCCTTCGCGCACGCCGCCAACTACTCCGCGGCGATGCAGTACCTGGAGGCCGTGCAGGCCGCCGGCACCGACGACGCGGACACCGTGGTCAAGGGGCTGGAGGGTAAGGAGGTCAACGACGTCTTCCTGCGCAACGGCAAGATCCGCGCCGAGGACCACCGGGTGATCCACGACGCGTACCTCGCCCAGGTGAAGCCGCAGGCCGAGGTCGCCGAGCCCTGGGACTACGTGAAGGTGCTCAAGACCATCCCCGCCGCCGAGGCGTTCCGCGCCCCGTCCCCGGACTGCAAGCTGTGACCGGTTTCCTCCAGAACACGTTCAACGGGTTGGTGAGCGGGGCGTTCTACGCCCTGCTCGCCCTCGGGCTCGCGGTCATCTTCGGCATGCTCCGGGTGGTGAACTTCGCCCACGGCGCGTTCTACATGCTCGGCGCCTTCGGCGCGTACGTGCTGCTGGCCGAGGCGGGCGTGCCGTTCTGGGCGGCCCTGGTGATCATGCCGGTGGCGCTCGCCGTGGTGGGCATGATCCTGGAACGGGCCGTCATCCACCGGCTCACCCGGCTCGACCCGCTCTACAACTTCCTGCTCACCTTCGGCCTGACGCTGATCCTGCAGGACCTGGTGAAGACCCGGTACGGCGTGCAGTCCAGCCCGTACGCCACCCCGGCCGAGCTCAGCGGCTCGGTCGACTTCGGACTCTTCGACTTCCCGACCTACCGGGTCTTCATCCTCGGCTTCGCGGTGCTGCTCTGCGTCGCGGTGTGGTGGGTGCTCACCCGTACCCGGATCGGCATGGTGGTCCGGGCGTCGACCGAGCGGCCGGAGCTGACCCGGGCGTTCGGCATCGACGTCGGGCGCTGGGTCACCCCGGTCTTCGGCTTCGGCATCGGCCTGGCCGGGCTCGCCGGCGTGCTCGCCGCCCCGATGCGGGCGGTGAACCCGCTGATGGGCGCCGACCTGATCATCGTGGTCTTCGCGGTGGTGGTGATCGGCGGTCTCGGCTCGATCTTCGGCTCGGTCGCCGCCGGCTTCGGCATCGGTCTGGTGCAGGCGTGGGGCGAGGCGTACCTGTCCGAGTTCCCCATCGTGTCCCAGACGATCGTCTTCGTCGTGATGGCCGCCGTGCTGCTCTGGCGGCCGGCCGGGCTGTTCGGCCGTGAGGAGGCACCGGCATGACCAGCACCGTCGACACCCCGGCCGAGGCGAGCCGGCCGGCCCCGCCGTCCGGGCTCCTCGCCGTCGCCCGCGCGCCCGGCTGGGTCCGGTACGCGCTGCTCGCCGCCGGGCTGGCCGCCGCGCTCTGGCTGCCCAACGGGCTCTACCCGGCGGTGGCGGTGGACATCCTCTGCTGGGCGCTCTTCGCCGTGTCGGTGGACCTGCTGCTCGGCTTCACCGGGCTGATGTCCTTCGGGCACGCGGCGTTCTGGGGGACCTCGGCGTATCTCACCGGCCTGGTCGCCATCCACGCCGGCCTGCCGTTCCCGGTCGCCGTGCTGGCCGGGGCGCTCGGTGCGGCGGCGCTCGCGCTGCCCATCGGCTACCTCGCGGTGAAGCGGACCGGCATCTACTTCGCCATGGTCACGTTGGCCTTCGCGCAGATGGTCTACTACGTGGCCAACGAGTGGCGTTCGGTCACCAAGGGCGAGAACGGCCTGCAGGGCGTGCCCCGGTCGCTGTTCGGCCTCGACCTGACCGACGACTACTACTTCTACTACGCGATCCTGCCGATCGTGCTGCTCGGCCTGGCCGCCGCCTGGCGGATCACGCACTCGCCGTTCGGTCGGGTGCTGGTCGGCATCCGCGACAACCCGGCCCGGGCGCGGGCGCTCGGCTACCCGGTGCACCGCTACAAGCTGACCGCGTTCGTGCTCTCCGGCTTCATCGCCGGTCTCGGCGGCGGGCTCTTCGCCGTCGGGCACCGGTTCGTCTCCCTCGACGTGCTGCACTGGACCACCTCCGGCAAGGCGGTCATCGTCGTCGTGCTCGGCGGCATCGGCACGCTGTGGGGCGGGGTGCTCGGCGCGGCCCTGGTGGTCCGGCTGGAGGACTGGCTGTCGTTTTCCGGATTCGAGGCGATCGGCCTGGTGACCGGCGGCATCTTCGTCCTCGTCGTGCTGCTGTTCCGCCGTGGGCTGTGGGGCACCGTCTCCGCCCTGGCGCTGCGCTGGATGGCCGCCCGCCGCAGATGACGTCCCGCGACGGCGCATCCGAACCGCGCCGTCCCAGCGAACCCCCTGGTAGTGATCGCACACCCGGGGGTACGTCTGGTGCTGACCGAACCGATGCCGGCCGACGCCGTCGAGACCGCCCGCAAGCGGCTCGCGATGGCCGCCGAGGACCTCGACGCCAACCGGATCGCCGCGCTGGTGCGGGACCTCGCCGCCGACGCCGGCGTGGCGCCGGTCTGGGAGCGGGTCTGCCGACCGCTGCTCGGCGGACTGCGGGGGCACAGCCCCACCGAGATCGCGATCGAACACGCGCTCTCCGAGGGCGTCCGGATCGGCCTGGACGGCTACCGCCGGGACCGGGGTCGCCCCCTGCCGCCGGACGGCGTGCTGCTCGCCGGGGCCGAACAGGAGGCGCACTGCCTCGGGCTGCACGCCCTCGCCGCCGCGCTGCGCGAGCAGGGCCGGGGCTGCCTGCTGCTGGGGCCCGCGCTGCCGTGGGCCGCGCTGGCCGCCACCGTGGTGCGGGTCCGCCCGCACACCGTCCTGGTCTGGTCGCAGACCCCGCTCACCGGCCGCGCGTACCGCCTGGTCCGCTTCGGGCGTGACTTTCCCCGGGTACGCCTCTTCGGCGCGGCGCCGGGTTGGATCGAGCCGTTCCCGCCGCCGTCGGTACGCCTCACCACCTTCGCCGCCGCCGTCGCCGCCTGCGGGGCGGGTGGGTCGCCCTAGACATGCCGCTGGCCGCACCCCGCTCGGGGGTGCCGGCCAGCGTGTCGTTCACGGGTCAGCTGTTCCAGTACTTGGCGACCAGGTCGGCGGCCTGCCGCTCCCACTGGGCGTAGGCGTCGGGGTAGGCCGAGACCTGCACGGTCTGGGCGGCCTCGGTCAGCGGCATGTCCTGCCAGCCGTCGACCTGCTTGAGGCCCTTGAGGAACGCCTTGGTGGCGTACTCGGGGTCGGTGATCTGCTTCGGGCTGCCCCAACCGCTCGACGGGCGCTGCTGGAACAGGCCCAGCGAGTCGTGGTCGTTGCGGTCACCCAGGTGGCCCAGGTTCTCCAGCTTCGACTCCTGCAGGGCGGTGGCGATCGAGATGACCGCGGCCCGCTCGTCCAGGTGCGACTTCTTCGTGGCGGCGATGATCGCCTTCACGTTCTTCGTCTGCTCGCTGTCCAGCGTGATGCGCGACTGCTTGCCCTGCACGCCGTGCGGGATCAGCTTGCTCTTGTCCACACCCGGCTTGTCGGCCTGCATCACGGCAACGGCCTTGGCGTCCATGGCCGGGGCGGCGTGGGCCTCGGTGACCGGGCCGGCGAAGACGCCACCGGCGAAGGCCAGACCAGCGATACCCAGAACGCTCTTACGCAGAATGGTGGTGTTCATCAGAGTGGCTCCTTCGGGGGTTGGCGCGGGTCCAAGGGGGGCCGGACACGCGCAAGCACCACGACGGCGCTCAATGGATCCAGGGGAAAGTCTTCGCCCGGCAGGCTTCGCGAGCGGTGGGCTCACGGCGCCGGGTCCAGGTGTAACGACCGGCGGCCCGCCATCATTCCGGGGCCCGGCATCCCGGCCGGCGAGGTGATCGGGCCAGGCCAGCGCGGTGCTGCTGCGATCGTCCAGGTGATGTAACGACCCCGGGCCCATCGTCATTCCGGCGCCCGGCACCTCGGGCGGCCCACGTGATGCGGCCAGGCCAGCGGGTGCTGCTGCGATCGTCCAGGTGATGTAACGACCTCGGCCCGGCCACCATTCCGCCGCCAGGATGCCCCCGGTCACCGGGCACCCCGGCGTGGGCCGGCCGAAACCCGGACGTCCGGGCGCACCGAGCGGGGCCCGGAACCGGACATTCGGCGCGGCGTGCGTGCAACCACGTCCGGCCGCCGGTGGGGCCGCCTTACTGCGGGCTACCGAACTCGCCCGCCGCGACTTGCGATAGCGGCAACGTGGCGCGCGACAGCGCGACGCCGCAAACCGTGCTCGACAGCGCGAGGCCCGCCCCGCGCCTGACCTGGCGCAGGGAGAGTGACGCCGGACACATACGAAACGATCCGGTTCCGTATCGAAACCCGGACCCGTACGCTCAGCCTCGTTACGAGTCTGACTCGTATCGTAATTCACGGTACGAGCACGCCGGGGGGAGAACCGGACACATGGAACCGCACGAGAACACCGGACATCCGAGGCGGTGGGGGATCCTCGCGGTGCTGGTGATCAGCCTGCTCGTCGTCGTCCTCGACAACACCATCCTCAACGTCGCACTGCGCACCCTCGCCGACCCGGTGCACGGCCTCGGCGCCAGCCAGGGCGAGCTGGAGTGGTCGATCAACTCCTACACGCTGGTCTTCGCCGGGCTGCTGTTCACCTTCGGCGTGCTCGGTGACCGCTTCGGTCGCCGCCGCTTCCTGCTGATCGGGCTGGTGCTGTTCGGCCTGGCCTCGCTGCTGTCGGCGTACGCGCAGGATCCCGGCCAGCTGATCGCGGCCCGCGCCCTGATGGGCGTCGGCGGCGCGGCGATCATGCCGGTGACCCTGTCGATCATCTCCAACGTCTTCGACCCGCGCGAGCGGGGCCGGGCGATCGGCGTCTGGGCCGGCGCGGTCGGCCTCGCCGTGGCGATCGGCCCGATCCTGGGCGGCGCCCTGCTGGAGCACTACTGGTGGGGCTCGGTCTTCCTGATCAACGTGCCGGTGGTGGTGGCCGGCGTGGTCCTGGTGGCGCTGCTGGTGCCGGAGTCCCGCGACCCCCGGCCGGGCCGGGTGGATCTGCTCGGCGTGCTGCTGTCGGTCGTGGGTCTCGTCGCGCTGACCTACGGCATCATCGACGGCGGCGAGCACGGCTTCGACCGGCCGGTGGTCTGGGCGTCCATCCTCGGCGGCCTGGCGGTGCTGGCCTGGTTCGTCGCCCACGAGCGGCGCAGTGAGCACCCGTCGCTGGACGTCCGGCTGTTCCGGGTGCCGCGTTTCGCCGCGCCGGTGGCCATCGTCGGCCTGATCTTCTTCGCCGCGATGGGCGTCATGTTCTTCAGCTCGTTCTACCTCCAGCTGGTCCGTGGCTACAGCCCGCTGCAGACCGGCCTGCTCTTCCTGCCCTTCGCCGGCGCGCAGCTGATCTTCGCGCCGCGCAGCGCCGCCATGGTCCGCCGGTACGGCGGCAAGGCGGTCGCGGTGGTCGGGCTGGTGCTGACCGTGCTGGCGCTCGGCGCGTTCGCCTTCGTCGACGCGAGCACGCCGATCTGGGTCGTGCTGGTGTTCTTCTTCCTCCAGGGCGCCGGGATGGCCAACATCATGCCGCCGGCCACCGAGTCGATCATGTCGGCGCTGCCCCGAGAGAAGGCGGGCGTCGGCTCGGCGGTCAGCAACACGGTGCGGCAGATCGCCGGCGCGCTGGGCGTGGCCGTGCTCGGCTCGGTGCTCTCCGCGGTCTACCGGGAGGACATCGCCTCGGCGGTCGACGGGCTTCCCGCCCCGGCCCGCGAGGCGGCCAACGAGTCCATCTCGGGCGCGTACGCGGCGGCGGGACAGCTCGGGCCGGCGGCGCCGAAGCTGATCGCGGCGGCCAACGACTCGTTCGTCTCGGCCATGCACTGGGCGGCGGCGCTGTCCGCGGTGGTGGCCGCCCTCGGCATCCTCATCGTGCTGCGGTGGATGCCGGGCCGGGCCGCGGAAGCGCCCGCCGCCGCGCCGGTGGTCGGCGAACCGGAGCTGGCCGGAACGGCATAGGTTCGGCGATAATGTCCGACATGACTTCCACCGCAGATGCTCCGCGGTCGCCCGGGCGACCGCGGAGCGTCCGCGCGGACGAGGCCATCATCGAGGCCACCCTCGACCTGCTCGCCGAGGGCAGCACCATCGAGGCGCTGTCGATCGAGGCGATCGCCAGCCGCGCCGGGGTCGGCAAGGCCACCATCTACCGGCGCTGGCCGGGCAAGGACGCGCTGCTGCTCGACGCGCTGCGCCGGCTCAAGGGGATCCTGCCGCAGCCGGCCGGGCACTCCGTCCGCGACGATCTGGTGCTGCTGGTCGGCGCGGTCGGGCACAACATCGACCCGCGCGCCGCGAAGATCATGCCCTGCCTGGTGCCCGAGGTGAACCGCAGCCCGGACCACTTCCAGCTCTACCAGAACATCATCGAGCCGCGTCGGCAGATGATGCGCGAGGTGCTGCGGCGCGGGATCCGCACCGGTGAGCTCCGCGCCGACCTCGATGTCGAGGTGACGATGGCGATGCTCACCGGGCCGATGCTGATCCAGCGGATGCTGCGCTGGCATCCCGAGCTGGACGACCTGATCCTGCCCGAGAAGGTCGTCGACACGGTGCTGGAGGGCGTCCGGGCCCGCTGACCGCTCAGCCGCCGGCGAGCAGCGGCAGCAGGTCGGTGAGGGCCGGGAAGCGCGTCCCCCGCTGCTCCGCCCCGATCGTTCGGGCGGCGGCGAACGCCCAGGCCAGCGCCGTGTCCCGGGCCG
>NZ_JAEVHN010000184.1:0-10694 GCF_016803375.1 Micromonospora sp. 4G55 | reverse complement strand
GTGGCGGCGGTCAGCTGCGGATCGGGCTCCACCTCCACCGGTACCGGGAAGGCCGCGGCGAGCAGCTCGACCACCGGGGGGATACGGGTGGAGCCGCCGGCGAGCAGGACGCCGTCGAGCTGCGCCGGCAGCAGCCCGGCGGAGTGGACGGTCCGGGTCACCAGGTCGACGGTCGCCTGCACGGCCGGCCGGATCATGTCCTCGAACCGCGCCCGGCTCACCGGCACCCGGACCGGCCCGGTCGGCAGGGTCAGCAGCACGTCGGTCTCGGTGCCGACGGTCAGGTCCCGCTTGGCCCGGTCGCACTCGGGCAGCAGCGCGCGCAGCGTGGCGTGCGTCTGCCGAGATCCGGCCGCGGCGAGTTCCCCGGCGAGTGCGGTACGCACATGCTCGGCCAGCGCCTCGTCGAAGTCGGCGCCGCCGATCCAGTCCAGCCCCTGCGGCAGGCCGAACGTCTCGTACGTGCCGCGGGGAGTGCGGCGGACCAGGGCCGCCTCGAAGGTGTTGCCGCCCAGGGCGTAGACGGCCGCCGCGCTGCCCGGGAAGCCGCGCGCCGCGTGGCTCTCCGCCACCGTCACCGTACGGGGCAGCAGCGTCACGTTGCCCAGGCCGAACTGCCACAGCGCCTCGTGCAGCAGCTCGCGCCGGTGCCGACCCCAGCCCGCGGGGTGGCTGAGCACGACGGCCTCGGCCGGCTCACCCTCCCGGTCGAGGACCCGTTCCACCACCCACGCCGCCAGCAGCGCGGTCAGCATCTGCGGCGGGCAGGCCTCGCCGCCGATCAGCAGGGGAACGTCGTCGCCGACTCGGCGGACGAACCCGCGTGCGGTCCGGCTGCCGTCCTCGACGGGCGGTTCACCGACCACGAGCGTCCCGTCGACGGCCAGGTGCACCACCGACGGTACGGTCGCCGACCGGCCGTCCAGCGTCACCGCCTCGGGTCGCGCCCAGGTCGCACCCCGTCGTCGCGCCACGCTGGCCGCGGTGTTGGTGCTTCCGATGTCGATCCCCAGGACGTACGGCATCCGCAATCTTCCTTCACCGTGAGTTGGCCGGCCGGTGGCGGCGGTGTCGGCACCGTGCGGCGACCACCCCCGGCGACACCCCGTGGGCTCCTACGTTCGTACCAGAGATCGCTCCCGTATCGGGACCCTAAATCTGGCCGGGCCGGTTCCCCCAGTCCCCCTAACGTACGAGGCGGTGAGCACCCCAATCCGGCGGGGCGGATTGCGGGCCGATCCCCGATGTCCGATGCGGCCGACGGCTATAGCGTCGTTGTCGACGATCACCGGTCGCCGACGTCCAAGGAGAAACCGGCACATGGACCAGACCCTGCACGACTTCGTGCTCAACCTGCTGACCAACCCTGACGCCAAGTCGGCGTTCGACCTCGACCCGGAGGGCGCGCTCCAGGCCGCCGGGCTCCCCGACATTACCGCCGCCGACGTGCAGGACGTGGTGCCGCTGGTCGTCGACTACGCCCCGGTGCACGGGCTGGCGCCGGTTGCCCCGCTGGCCGGGCAGCTCGGGGCCGACCCGCTGCTGACCGACACCACCGACGTGGTCGCCCAGCTTCAGACCGTGCCGCAGGACATCACCATCAGCAGCTCGTACTCCGGAGTGGACGTCAAGGCCGGCGTGCTGGGCGCCATCGCCGTCGACCCGACGAGCGTCGCCGCCGGGGGCGACGGTGCTGCCCGGGATCGGCCTGGGCATCGGGCCGAACGGCCTCGAGACCGACCTGACCGGGGTGCACGACGTGACCCACACCCTCGACGCCGACGTGTTGGGCGCGGTGGACACCGTGGCCGACCCGGCGGTCGGCGACGTGGCCGGCGTCGGCGGCACCAGCGCGGACGCCCTGCTCGACGGCACCGACGCCGGCCTGCTGGGCACCCCGGACGGCCTGCTCGGCGGCGCGCTTCCCGGCACCTACGGCCAGGTCGGCGGGGTCGTCGACTCGCTCGGCGTCGACGACACCCTCGGCGGGCTCGGCGTCGACGACACCCTGGGCGGGCTCGGCGTCAGCGGCTCCGGCGGCCTGGTTCCGCAGGTCGACGTGTCGTCCACGGTGGGCGGCGTGACGCACCAGGTGGACGGCGTCGTCTCCGGCCTCACCGGCACGGTGGGCAGCGTGACCGGCGACGTCAACGGCGGTGTGAGCGGCGACTCCGGGGCCCACGCCGATGCGTCCGCGTCGGCCGGCGGCGGGCTGCTGGGGCTCGGCGACGGTCTGTTCTGATCGGGGTTCGACCGAGGCGGAAAGCCGGATCGCCACGGGCGATCCGGCTTTCCGCCTGTTCTCGTTCAATTCGCCACTTGATAATTGCTCCGAAATCCGCACACTTGGTGCGGTGATGGCGGGGATCTGGCTAGACGTGCTCGACGGGATCGCCCGTACGTGCCGCGAACACGGGCGGGCGGACCTCCTTCAGGCGGTCCGGCAGAAGCGCGCCCAGCTGCTCGACCCGAAGCTGCGCGTCCTGGTCGTCGGCGAACCGAACCAGGGCAAGAGCCAGCTCGTCAACGCGATCGTGAACGCGCCGGTGTGCCCGGTCGGCGACGGCCGCACCACCGTCCTGCCGACCGTGGTGCAGCACGCCGAGGTCGCCTCGGCCACCGTGGTCCAGGCGGCGTCCGCCCCCGGGACGCCCGCCCCGACGACCGCCGAGCGCACCCCGGTACCGCTGGACCAGATCGCGGCTGGGGTGGCCGGCACCCTCGGGCGCGGTCCGGCGGCGGCCCGGCGTACGTCGAGATCGGACTGCCACGCGCGCTGCTCGGCGCGGGGCTGGTGCTGGTGGACACGCCCGGCACCGACGAGGTGGCCCTGATCGGTGCCGGCGCCCCGGCCGCCGCGCTGAACCGCGCCGACGCGGTGCTGGTCGTCTCCGACTCGACCCGGGAACTCTCCGTCGCCGAGCTGAACATGCTGCTGCACGTCACCCGGTCGCACCCGAACGTGGCGGTGGTGCAGACCAAGATCGATCTGGTGCCGGACTGGCGCGCCGTCGCCGAGCGCAACCGGCAGCACCTGGCCGAGGCCGGCGTACCGGCGGCGCTGATCCCGGTCTCGGCGGCGTTGCGCCTGCGCGCGGCGGTCACTGACGACCACGGCCTCAACGCCGAGTCGGGCTTCCCGCCGTTGATCGCCCGCCTGCAGCGGGACCTGGTTGGCAAGGGCGACGTGCTGGCCCGGGCCTCGGTCGCGATGATCGCCCGCACGGTGGCGGAGCAGCTCGCCGCGCCGCTGCGCGCCGAGCTGGAGAGCCAGGAGGCGGAGGAACAGTCCGGCCCGATCTCCCGGCTGCACGCGGCCCAACGCGAGGTCGACGAGCTGCGCCGCTGCTCCACCCGCTGGCAGAACACCCTCGCCGACGAGATGGCCGACCTGATGTCCGACATCGAGTACGACCTGCGCGACCGGACCAGGCAGATCCTGCGGATGGTCGACGACGCGTTCGACACGGCCGACCCGCTGGTCTCCTGGGACACCTTCCAGGAGTGGCTGCAGCGCAGCCTGGTCGAGGCCGCGCAGGCCAACCACGAGTGGTTGGCCCAGCGCTGCGACTTCGCCGCCCGGCGGGTCGCCGGCAACTTCGCCCGGTACGGCTACGACGTGCTGCCGCCCTGGTCCATGATGGTGCCGGAGGATCTCGTGGACCGGCTACCGGAGATGGAACGGCCGACCATCGACCGGTTCACCGCCAGCCAGAAGGTGATCACCGGCATGAAGGGCTCGTACGGGGGCCTGCTGATGTTCGGCCTGGTCATGACCCTGGCCGGCATGCCGATGATCAACCCGGTCTCGATCGGCGCCGGCGCGCTCTTCGGCGGCAAGAGCATCCGGGACGAGAGCAGGCAACTGCTCCGCCGCCGCCAGGCTAGCGCCAAGACGGCGATCCAGCGGCACGTCGACGACTTCTTCGTCCGGACCACCAAGGACTGCCGGGACACCGCCCGCCAGGTGCAGCGGATGCTCCGGGACCACTTCACCGCGCTGACCGAGGAGTTGCAGGAGGCCATCGTCCAGTCGTTCCGCACCGCGAAGCAGGCCGCCGACACCGACGCGGCCGCCCGCGGGCAGCGCCAGCGCGAGATCCGGCTGAAGATGAGCCGGTTGGCCGCCGTCTACGAGCAGGCCCAGCAGTTGACCGCCGCCCAACCCGCCCCGGCGCCGTTGGAGCCCCGGACATGACGGTCGGGCTGCGGCTGGACGAGGCGGTCTGGGGGCTGCTGCACCAGGCCCTCCAGCTCTACCGGGACAACCCCCGCGCGACCGGTCACCTCCGGCACCAGCTGGCCCGGCTGGAGCAACCGCTGCGGGTCGCGATCGCCGGTCCCTGGCGGTCCGGCAAGTCGACCGTGCTGAACGCGATCATGGGCGAGGAGGTCGCGCCGATCGACGGTCCGGACGGCAGCGGCCTCTTCACCTGGTACGAGGACGGTCCCCAGCCGCGCGCCACCGCCTACTCCAGCAGCCAGCCCCCACAGGAGCTGACGGTGCTCAAGTCGGCGACCGGGATGCGGGTGGACCTCGTCGGCTGGCGGGAGGGCGAGCTGCGCGACATCGTGGTGCAGTGGCCGACCCGGGCGCTGCGGCAGGTCACCCTGATCGACACGCCCGCGATCGTCGGCGCCGACGAGCACGGCCGGGCGCCGGTCATGGACCGGGTGTTGCGGGACGCGGACGCGGTGCTCTACCTGACCCGCGACGGTCGCGGCACCGACCTGCGGGTGCTGGAGTCCACCCGGGACAGTCAGGTCGGGCAGGCCGCCCCGGTGAACGTGATCCTGGTGCTGTCCCGGGTGGACGAGACCGGCGGCGGACGGATCGACGGGCTGCTCACCGCCCGCCAGCTCGCCCGACGGCAGCACCGCGATCCCCGGGTGAACGCGCTCTGCGTGAACCTGGTGGCGTGCAGCGGGTTGCTCGGCCTCGCCGGACGGGTGCTCAGCGAGTCGGACTTCGCCGCGCTCGCGCAGCTGGCCCAGGTGTCGCGGGAAGAGCTGGACCCGCACCTGCTCTCCGCCGACCGCTTCGTCCGCGCCGAGCTGCCGGTACGGCTGGACAGTGAGGTACGCGCCGCGCTGCTGAACCGGCTCGGCCTGATCGGGGTCCGGCTGGCGACCACCCTGGTCCGTACCGGCTGCGACAGCCGAGGCAAGCTGGCCGCCGAACTCATCCGGCGCAGCGGCCTGACCGAGCTGCGCGAGTCGATCAGCCGGTTCTTCGTCGACCGACGGGACACGCTCAAGGCCCGCTCCGCGCTCGCCGCGGTGGAGGCGCTGTTGCAGGCCGAGCCCGGCCCGGGCACCGGGGAGCTGCTCAGCGCGGTGGAGCAGATCCTCGCCGGTGCGCACGAGTTCCGGGAGCTGCGCCTCCTCGCGGCGCTGCGGACCACCCGGCTCGGGTTCGACGCCGAGCTGGCGGCGGAGGCGCAGCGCCTGGTGGGCGGGGACGGGGTCGGCCTGGCCGCCCGACTCGGCCTGGAGCACGACGCGCCCGTGCAGCGGCTCTGGGAGGTCGCCGCCGACGCGCAGTGGCAGTGGCGCAACCGCGCGGAGGATCCCCTGCTCCGGCTCGCGCAGCGGCGGGGCGCGCAGGTCGTCGTCCGCAGCTGCGAGGGGATGCTCGCCGAGCTGGCCGAGGGAGGCCGGTGACCTGTCGCCGGCCGGCGGGCAGGGCTCGGGGCGCCCGGCGGTTCGCCGGGCGCCCCGATTTCGCCGGTCAGCGCGGGGCGCACTGTCCCGAGGAGCCACCGGTGACCGTGTTGGGCAGCCCGTTGTCGCGGGGCGCCGGGTCGTTGTCGGCGCAGGAGAGCGCGCCGGTGACCGTGCTGGCGGCGAGCACCGGATCCGCGTTGCCGGTGAGGCTGACCTCGCCGGCGATCCGACTCTGCTCGATGGCGACCTCGCCGGTGCCACCGGTCGCGGTGACCCCACCGCGCACGGTCACCCCGTGCAGTACCACCGTGTCGGCCGCGCTGGCCGACACTCCGCCCGAGATCACGCCGCCCCGTACGTACAGCGCGGCACCGGGCTGTACGGTCACCGACCCGTTGATCGTCGCGTCGGTCAGGCAGGTCACGCCGGAGGAGACGATCAGCCCGTCGTCCCGCCGCCCGGTGATCGTCGAGGTGCAGGCCGGCGACGGCTTCGCCAGCAACTCCACCTCCGCCAGCGTGGCGGCCGGGTCGGCGGCGGTCACCTCCAGTCGGTAGTGCGCGTACCGGCCGGGCTGGTCGACCTGGAACGACCGGGTCTGCGACCGCCAGGGGAACGACTCCCCGGACCGGTCGTCGAGCACCGTCCAGTTACGGCCGTCGTACGACCCCTTGAGCTGCCAGCCGTGCAGGTCCCCGGCGACCTTGCCGGAGGTGAGCGTGTAGTGGGTGACCTGCTCCGGGGTGCCGGAGACCTTCCACTGCACCGTCTCGTCGACCGCGACGGTGGTGCCCGAGCTGTCGTCTCTCAGCGCGGCGGCCCCGCCGGTGACGGTGATGTCCGTCAACGGCCGGGCGACCGGGCCCGGCTTGCTGAGCGAGGTCGGCAGGTCTTCCGCCGCGGTGGCCCAGGAGGAGGGGTACTCGCCCATCTCGAAGTCCAGCACCGCGCCGTCGGCCAGCTCGCCGTGCGAGATCGAGGACTTCCGGTGGGTCTGCCCGTCGACCGTCAACCCCTGCACGTAGACGTTGCGGGCGTTGTTCTGCGGCGCGTTGACGACGATCTGCCGGCCGTTGGGCAGGTGCACCGTCGCCTTGCGGAACAGCGGTGAACCGATCACGTAGTCCCCGCTGCCCACCTGGAGCGGGTAGAAGCCGAGCGCGCTGAAGAGGTACCAGGCGGAGGTCTCGCCGTTGTCCTCGTCGCCGGCGTAGCCCTGGCCGATCTCGCTGCCCAGGTACATCCGCGACAGCGCCTCCCGGACCTTGGCCTGCGTCTTCGCCGGCTGCCCCGCGTACGTGTACATCCACGGGATGTGGTGGGCCACCTGGTTGCTGAAGCCCCACATGCCCATCCGGACGTCCCGCGCCTCGATCATCTCGTGGATGGTGCCGCCGTAGGAGCCCGGGAACTTCGCCGTCTCCGGGGTGCGGAAGAACTCGTCCAGCTTGTCGGCCAGTTGCTGCCGACCGCCGTACAGGTTGGCCAGGCCCTGGCGTCCTGCGGGACGTGGAACGCGAAGTTCCAACCGTTGGTCTCGGTGTAGTCGTGCTCGTGGCCCCAGACCCGCGGGTCGTACTCCGCCGGGGTGGACTTCCACTTCCCGGCGGCGTCCCGACCCTGGAAGAAGTCCACGTGCGGGTCGAACATGTGCACGTAGTTCTGCGCCCGGTTGCGGAAGTACTCCGACTCCTCGCGGTAGCGGGCCCGGTCCGCCTCCGGGGTGGCGGGGTCGTCGGCGAGCGCCGCGCCCATGTTCGCGATGCCGAAGTCGTTGATGTAACCCTCCAGCGCCCAGGAGACCCCCTCGGACACGTCCGACGCGGTGTACCCCTGGAAGATCGACGTCTGGAGTCCCTTGCGACCGACGCTGGTGTTGTTGGGGTTGCTGCCCGGCGGAGCGACCGTGGCGTTCTTCACCGCCGCCTCGTACGCGGCCTTGACGTCGAAGTCGCGCACGCCCTTGACGTACGCGTCGGCGAACGACACGTCCGAGCTGGTGCCGGTCATCAGGTTCGCGTACCCGGGCGACGACCAGCGCGACACCCAGCCGCCGTCCTTGTACTGCTGCACGAACCCGTCGACCAGTTCGCCGGCGGTGTCCGGGTCGAGCAGCGTGTACGCCGACCAGGTGGTGCGGTACGTGTCCCAGAAGCCGTTGTTGACGTACACCTTGCCATCCACGACCGGGGCGCCGGTCCGGGTGGCGGTGGTACCGGCCGGGATCGCGGTCGACGCGCTCGACTGCACCGCGTGCTTCCAGACCGGCGCCTCCGGCGTGCCCACGTTCTCGTGCGCCGAGTTGGGGTAGAGCGAGAGCCGGTAGAGGTTGGAGTACAGCGTGGTGAGCTGGTCCTCGGTGGCCCCCTCGACCTCGATCACCCGCAGCTTGTCGTCCCAGAGGCGCTGCGCGCGCTCGCGGACGGTCTCGAGGGTGTCGTCGCGGCCGATCTCGTTCTCGAGGTTGCGCCGGGCCTGCTCCACGGAGATCAGCGAGGTGGCGATCCGCAGCGTGACCGTCTTGGTCTGCCGGGTGTCGAAGGCCAGGTAGCCGGTGACGTTGGCCCCACCGCCGCCGGTGAGCCGGCCGCTGGCGGTGACCGGGGCGTCGACGACGCCGTAGACGAACATCCGACCGGCGCCGTTGGACAACCCGCTGCGCACGTCCGAGTAGCCGCTGACCACGCCGTCGGCGCCCAGGGTGAGGCCGCCGTTGTTGTTGACGTTGTCGAAGATCAGGTTGCCCTGGTCGCCGGTGAAGGTGAACCGGAACAGCGCGGCGTGGTCGGTCGGTGCCAGCTCCGTCCTGAGGCCGTTGTCGAAGGTGACCCCGTAGTAGTGCGCCTTCGCCACCTCGTTCTCGTGGCCGAACGGCAGCGCCCGGGCCGACCGGCCGGCGGCGGGCACCCCAGTGGCCGGTGACGGCATCACCTGGAACGTCTGCCGGTCACCCATCCACGGGCTCGGCTCGTGGCTGACGGTGAACGCCTGCAGGGCCGGGCGGTTGGCGGCGGTGTTGCGGCTCTGGTACTCGTACAGCCAGCTGGCCGAGCCCGCGTTGGTCATCGGGGTCCAGAAGTTGAAGCCGTGCGGCACCGCGGTCGCCGGGATGTTGTTGCCCCGGGAGAAGCCGCCGCTGGAGTTGGTGCCGCGGGTGGTGAGCACATGGTCGGAGGGGCGCGGCCTGTCCACCTCGGCCGGGTTGCCGGTGATCCGGATGTCGTCGACCCAGCCGTTGAACAGGCCGGTTCCGGTGGTGCTGTCGTAGGCCAGCAGGATCCGGTCGACGCGCTTGCCGGCGGCGACCGCGCCGATCCGGGACCGCTTGGCGTTCCACTGGTCGGCGTAGAGCGACTTGGACTCACCCTGCGCCTGCGGGCTCAGCCCGAAGCCGTGCTGGTCCACCGCGCCCAGCTCGCTGAGGTAGGTGCCGTCGTCGAAGGCCAGGTCCACCGCCGCGTAGGTGCTCGGGTAGTCCAGGTCCTGCCCGGTCAGCTCCGGGAAGATGACGTACGACAGCTCGGTCCGGTCGGTCACCGTGAGGTCGACGTCGAAGACCTTGTTGTACGCGTACCCCCGCCCGCTGACGGTCTGCCCGCCGGAGTACTGCAGCGCGCGGACCCCGGTCCAGCCGACGTTCGGCTTCATGGTCGGGCCGTTGACCGGGCCGCCGCTGCTCATGGTGCGCATGTTGCTGGGCGGCGGGGGAGTGGTATCGCCGTTGGAGAGCTGCAGCTCGGCGAGCTGGGTGATGCCGCCCCCGACGATCGCGGTGACGTTGAGCCGGTAGTAGGGGTACGCGGTGGCGTTGTCGAACCGGTACTCCTTGGTCTGGAAGCGCTCGGTGAACTGCTGCCCGGTCCGGCTGTCCAGGGTGGTCCAGTTCTCCCCGTCGGTGGAGCCCTGCAGGGTCCAGTCCTTCGGGTCGCGTTCCGGCGCGTCGTTGGCGGAGGTCAGCGCGTAGTGCACGACGGCGACCGGGGCGTCGAGTCGGACCCGTACCCAGCCGGTCGGCGTGAACGCCAGCCACTTGGTGCTGACATTGCCGTCGATGACCCGGTCCGCGGTCTCGCTGGGCGGGTTCTCCGCGTTGGCGGTGACCTCGGTGATCCGGCCGGCCAGGTTGCCGGGGATTCCCTTGACCGGGCTGCCGGTCACCCCTGAGGTCTTCTCGGCGCCGCCGGCGTCGGTCTCAGTGGTGTTGATCCAGGTCGGCTGGGGATCGCCGGCCTCCAGCGAGGTGGCGAAGTCGGTGGCGGGCGCTTCGGCCGCCAGCGCGGGCGGCGGTACGGCGGGGACCGCGAGGCTCACCATCACCACGATCGGCAACAGGACCCTGCGTGCACTACGCCTCATGCAGAAACCTCCAGAGAGGACGGCCAAATGCGACGGTGGCGCACCCGGTTGGAGATTTCGTCAGCGTTCGCGGCGCATGACAATTCTGTCAAGAGCCCTAACAAAAGTCCCGACGCGAGCCGGTCAGGCCGTCCGGCGGCCGCGACCGATCGACAGCAGCAGACCGACGGCGGTCAGGGCGGCGCGGCCAACGCGGCGTACGCCGGGAGGCCGGCGGGAATGCCCAGGTAGACGGTGATGCCGAGGATGCGGGACAGGCCCCAGGGCAGCAGCGCCAGCTGGTCGTTCCACACCGTCAGCGCGCGCTCCAGCCCCACCGCCGCGACCAGCCCGGACAACAGACCGAGCGGGACGCCCGCGGCGGTCAGGGTCAGCCCGACGGCGCTGCGGCGCCGCAGACCGTACCGATCGCGCAGCACCACGGCGGTGGCCACGAAGAGCCAGCAGAACGCCGCGAACGCGACGGTGACGTAGACCGTGCGCAGGGTGGGCGCGGTCCAGAAGGCGAACCAGTACTTACCCGGCCCGCGCCCGGCGAGCGCCGCCAGCAGCAGCACGCTGCGCAGCAGCGCGACGTAGACCGTGCGCAGGGTGGGCGCGGTCCAGAAGGCGAACCAGTACTTACCCGGCCCGCGCCCGGCGAGCGCCGCCAGCAGCAGCACGCTGCGCAG
>NZ_JAEVHN010000183.1:0-10702 GCF_016803375.1 Micromonospora sp. 4G55 | reverse complement strand
GCCACGCCCGCCGTACCCGCGCCCCGGGCTGCCACCACCCCGCCTCCTGCGCCGGCCTCGACCGCCTCGGCGGCGGGCGAGGCGGCCCGGCGGCCGGAGTCCGAGCCGGACCGATCGGTCGCGGATTCGCCACGCCAGGGAGGGATGGCATGACCGATCCGGGAACGCGGCCGACCGGCGCGGCCGCCACGGCCGTCGCGGACGCCGGTGGGTCGGCCGGCGAGCGGGAGGTACGCCGCAGCGCCCGCAGCGGGATGGTCGGGCTCGCCGGGGCGGGTGTCAACGGCCTGCTGGGCTTCGTGCTGACCGTGGTGATCGTCCGGGGCCTGGGGCCGGCCGGCTCCGGCGCGATGTTCACCGCCATCGGCGTGGTCACCATCCTGGGCGCGGTCTGCTGCGCCGGCGCCGACACCGCACTGGTCTGGGCGCTGCCGCGGCGCAGGACCGGGGCGGATGGCGACGCGGCCCGGCTGCTGCCGGTGGCCTTGCTGCCCGTGCTGCTGCTCACCGGCGTCCTTGCGGTGGTCGGGGAGTTCGCAGTCGACCACCTCGCGCCAGTTCTCTTCGACGGGGCGGACGGGCCGGCACTGCTGCGCCTCGCCTTCGTGGCGTTGCCGCTCACCGCCGCGATGACAGTGCTGCTCGCGGCCGTCCGCGCGGTGCGGCCGGTGGTCGCGGTGGTGGGCATCCAGTACGTACTGCTGCCCCTTGCCCGCCCCGTGTTGGTGGTGGCGACGGTGGCGACCGGGGCCGGCGTGGTGGTCGGTTTCGGCGCCTGGCTACTGCCGATCGCCCTGGCCGTGGCGGCTGCCGGAGTCCTGCTGGTACGACCCCTCGGGCTGTCGGCCGGCGTCCGGCTGCTTCCGGACGGCACGGACTGGCGTACTTTCTGGGGCTTCGCGTTGCCCCGCGCGGTATCGGCGGCCATCGACGCGAGCAGCATGTGGGTGGGTGTCCTGCTCACCTCGGCGCTGGCTGGCGCGACGGACGCCGGCGTGTTCAGCGCGGTCGGCCGCTACGCCCTCGCCGGACTGCTCGTCATGCAGGGGCTCCGGGTGGCCGTCGCGCCACAGCTGTCCCGGCTGCTCGGGCAGGGACGCAACCCGGACGCGGCCCTGGTCTACCGGCGGGTGACGGTGCTGGTCATCATCCTGTCCTGGCCCGCCTACCTGCTCCTCGCGGTGTTCGCGCCGGGCTTCCTGAGTCTCTTCGGGCAGGAGTTCGCCGCCGGCGCCACCCCACTGGTGGTCCTCGCTGGGGGCATGATGGTGAACTCCGGGGTCGGCATCGTCCAGACGATGTTGTTGATGAGCGGCAACAGCCGCCGACATCTTTACGCGACCCTGGTCGGCCTGGCGCTCACCGTCGGCCTCGGCGTACTGCTGATTCCCGACCACGGCGCGCTCGGCGCCGCCTACGCGTGGGCCGCCGGGATCGTCGTGGAGAACCTGTTGGCCGCGGCGGCTGCCCGATCCGTCGTCGGGGAGCCGCTGCTCACCCGGTCGCTGGGATGGGCGGCCCTCGGCGCCGGCGGCGGTACGGGGGTGGTCGTGGTGGCGAGCGCACTGCTGGCCGGGAGGGGCGTAACGGGCCTTGCCCTGGCCTTGGCGGTGCTGGCGGTTGCCGCCGCCGCGCTGCTGCTGGATCGGCGGGTCCGCCGTACGGTCCGTGCCGCCGTGACGATGCTCCGGCCGGGACCGGCGTGACGAGAGGGGAATCATGACGATCCGCGACCGGCTCAAGGGCGTGGTGCCGCACCAGGTCACCCATCAGGTGCGGAGCTCACTGGTTCGTTACGGCGAGCGAACCGCCGACCGGCGGCCGCTGCCGGACTTCCTGATCGCCGGCACGAAGCGCGGCGGTACCACGTCGCTCTGGCGCTACCTGCTGGACCACCCCCTGGTGCCCCGGCTCTTTCCCGCCTGGAACACCAAGACCTCCCACTACTTCGAGGAGAACTGGGGACGTGGCGAGGCGTGGTACCGCTCGCACTTCCCCACCGAGCGTCAGCGCCGGGCGCTGGAACGGCGGCACGGTGGACCCGTCCGGGTCGGCGAGGCGGCGCCGCTGTACATGTTCCACCCGCTCGTTCCGCAGCGGGTGGCCGACCTGCTGCCGGACGTCCGGCTGATCTTCCTGCTGCGTGACCCGGTGGAGCGCGCGTACTCCCACTGGAAGGAGCGGCGTACCGAGGGCAAGGAACCGCTGGACTTCGCTGAGGCGTTGGCGCGCGAGGAGGAGCGGACGGCGGGGGAGCGGGAGCGGTTGATCGCCGACCCGACCTGCTTCAGCGACGCGTACGACTGGTACACGTACCGGGCGCGGGGCCGCTACCTGGAGCACCTGGAGCCCTGGCTGGCCCGCTTCGATCCCGCGCAGATGCTCATCCTGCCCAGCGAGAAGCTGTACACCGAGCCGGCGGCCAGCCACGCCCAGGTGCTCGCCTTCCTGGGGCTTCCACCGCACCGACTGAAGGCGTACGAGGCGCACAATCACCGGCGCAGCAAAGCTATGGACCCCGACGTTCGAGCCGATCTGAGCGCCTACTTCGCGCCGCACAACGAGGCCCTGTCGGAGCGCCTTCGGATGCGCTTCGACTGGTCCTGACGGACTGACGGCCGATGCAGCCCGAATGTCACGTGGTCTGCCGGGGCGGCCATCGACGGTGACCGTGCTTCTGGAGACCTCTACCGATGGTGATCACCATCGACCGTGGTCAGGTTTTGCCTGGTAGAAGCCGCCGCCCAGCGGCTGCAGTTGTCACGCAAAGTTCTTATTGACGATCTTCGCTGCTCACCGTAGCGTCCGGCTCACCATTTGGCCTGGACACGGGGGAGCTTTGATGGCAGCTGCGCGTGCGCAAACAATCTATTCATTGGCGAGATGGGGTAGATCCGTCAGATCTCGGTGGGGTCAGGCGACGACAGTCGCTCTGGCTGCAAGCCTGCTGGCGAGCATCTCCGGCGTACCGGCCGAGCGTGCTGAGGCGGCTCCCCGGCCGAAGTCGGTCGAGGTGTTGGAGCGTCCCGACGAGATGGCTGCGCTGATCACCGCTCGGATGACCGGCCAGCAGGTTCGGATCACCGGCATGACGACGGAGTCCGCTGAGTACGTCGCCCACCCCGATGGGCACGTGGAGGCGAAGGTCCACGCCGGTCCGGTGCGGATGCAGCAGAACGGCAAGTGGGTCCCGATCGACCTCACCCTCCAGCCGGCGGCGGACGGTTCCGTCCGGGCCCTCGCACACCCTCTGGAGCTGCGTATCTCCGGGGCCCGCAAGGCCGGCGGCGAGCTGGCCGCGGTGGGTGTCGGAGACGGCCGGCTCAGCATGGGTTGGGGCGGTGCCCTGCCCGCGCCGGTGCTCAACGGCAACCGGGCGACCTACCCGGAGGTGGCGACCGGCATCGACCTGGTGGTCGAGGCCACCCGGACCGGGTTCGCGCAGTTCCTCACGGTGAAGAACCGGGAGGCCGTGGACCGGCTGCCGGCGCTGGCGTTCCCGCTCACCGGCAAGGGACTGTCGTCGTTCACCCAGGACAGCTCGGGTGGGCTCATGTTGAAGGACGTCAAGGGCCGGCCCATTGCGGCCGTGCCGGCGCCGGAGATGTGGGACGCCCGACGGGCCACCGGCACCGAGGAGCCGACCCGGCGGGCCGTGGTGTCCGCGAAGGCCGAGCGACCCACCAACCGGCAGACCCGCGAGGCCGGTGGCCTCACCATGCGGCTGGACCCGGACCTGAAGTGGCTCAAGGACCCGGCCACCCAGTACCCGGTCACCATCGACCCCCAGATCAACCCGCTCTACACCACCTTCGACACCTACGTGAAGGAGGGTGACACGGTCGACCGGGGTGGGGCGAACGACCTCCAGCTCGGTCTGCTGGCCGGCTCCCCGAACACCAAGGCCCGGGCCTTCGTGCACTGGGGCGTCTCCGCGCTCAAGGGCAAGCAGATCACCTCTGCCACGGTGAACTTCTGGAACTTCTGGTCGAACACCTGCACCGCGACCTCGTGGGAGATCTGGACCACCGGTGCCGCCTCGTCGGCCACCCGGTGGGGCACCCAGCCCAGCTGGACGCAGAAGGAGGCGACCTCGACCCAGACCAAGGGCGGCTCGACCTGCGCCGACGGTTGGGTGACCATCAGCGGCACGACGTTCTTCCAGCGGGCCGCCACCGCCAACCAGTCCACCGCCTACATGGGCGTGCGAGGTACGGACGAGGCGAGCACCAACAGCTTCAAGCAGTTCCGCTCCCGCAACGCGGTCGACAGCAGCCAGGTGCCGTACGCGGTGGTGAACTACAACTCGTACCCGACTGTCGGAACCCGCTCGACGGTGCCCGCCACCGCCTGCGTGACCGGCGCCTCCCGACCGAAGGTGAACACGGCGACCCCGCAGCTGAAGTCGGTCATCTCCGACGCTGAGGGCTCCTCGGTGAAGGCCGAGATCGAGTGGTGGACGCTCACCGGTACCACCAAGCTGGGCAGTTCCATCACCGCCACCGCGGCCTCCGGGTCGACGTTCAGTGCCACCGTGCCCGCCGGTGTCCTCGCTTCCAACACCTCCTACAAGTGGCGGGTCCGTGGGAACGACGGCACGGTCGACGGCACCTGGTCGTCCTTCTGCGAGTTCACCGTGGACACCTCGATCGGCAGCCCGCCGATCATCAGTTCCACCACCTACCCGGAAAACCAGTGGGGCGGTGACGCCAACCTCGCAGGTGCCTTCACCTTCGACCCCAACGGCATCGCCGACGCCGCCGCGTACGAGTACAGCCTCGACGTCCAGCCGCCGAACAAGGTGGTCAACGCTCCCTCCCTCGGTGCCCCGGCGACGGTGGACATCACGCCGCTGACCGCGGGCTGGCACAGCATCTGGGCGCGTAGCCGCGACTCGGCCGGCAACGTCACCGAGCTGCGTAACTACCCGTTCAAGGTGGGCTCCGGGGCGGTCACCTCGCCCAAGCCTGGGGATATCAGCGGCGCGAAGGCGGTGCTCGGCTCGACCGCCGCGCCGTCCTTCGTTGATGTCACCTATCAGTGGCGGCGGGCCAGCTCGGACGCCTGGGTGACCGTTCCCGCCCCGCACGTCACCTACGCGGCCGGCGGCGGCGCGGTCACCTGGCCCGTCGCGCTTTCCAACGGCACGGCGCCGAAGCTGAACTGGGACGTCGCGGCCACCCTGGCTTCAGTCGACGCGGCGAGCATCCCGCGTGACGGTCCCGTCCAGGTCCGCCCTCACTTCAACCTGAGTGATCACGGCGCACCGGCCGACGCGGTGAAGTTCCGGTTCGACCGCAACCTCGCCTCGGCGGACACCGCCCAGGTGGGCCCCGGCTCGGTCAACTTGATCACCGGCAACTACCAGCTCTCGCAGTCCGATGTGTCGGTTGCTGGCCTGGGTATCTCACGGACCGTGAACAGCCGTCAGCCGCAGGGCTCGGACCCGCTCTTCGGGCCGGGCTGGGTCTCCGGCCTGGTGGCCTCCGACGCCGACGCTCCGTACACCAGGCTGACCACCTATGGCAGCCTGGTACAGGTCAAGCTGCCGGACGACTCGACGATCGGCTTCACCAAGGCCGACACCGCCGGGGTGAACTACGAGCCGCAGGTCGGTGCGGAGTCCTACAAGCTGACCTTCAATGCGGCCACCAGCACCTTCACGCTGGCCGACGGCGCGGGCAACGTCGTCACCTTCACCCGCACCTCGACCGACCCGGTCAACGTCTACACGCCGACCGCGGCCACCGCGCCGGGCTCCGGCACCACCACGACGTACTCGTGGGAGAAGGTCACGGTCGGCACGACGGACATCATGCGGCCGACCCGAATGCTGGCGCCGGTCCCGACCGGTGTCACTTGCACCACACTGGTCAAGGGCTGCCGCGCGCTGACCTTCACCTACGCCAACGCCACGACCGCCACCGGCTTTGCCGACGGCACCTGGGGTGACTTTCTGGGTCGGGTCAAGCAAATCTCCTACACCGCCTGGGACCCGGACCTCGCCACCCCGGCGATGCGGACGGTCGTCCTCGCCCGCTACAGCTACGACAGCGGCGGTCGGCTGAGGACCTTCTCCGACCCGCGACTGGACTACACGAATGGCAGCGGGCCGCAGCAACTGCGGACCGTGTACTACTACAACGGCGACGGCATCATCGTCTCCCTGACCCCGCCGGCCCAGCAGCCCTGGCAGTTCTCCTACACCACCGTGCCGAACGACCCGGGCAAGGGTCGACTCCACGAGGTCACCCGGTCGGCGCTGACCGCGGGCACCTCGGTGGAGACGGTGGTCTACCAGGTGCCGACCTCGGGCACCGGGGCGCCGTACGACCTGTCCGGCACGCAGACCGCACGGTGGGCGCAGACCGAGCCGCCGACCGATGCCACGGCGGTCTTCCCGGCGACCCAGGTGCCGACCGGCGACCCGGCCATCGGCACGCTGCCCAGCTCGTACGAGCGGGCGACGGTGGCCTACCTGGACGCGAACGCGCGGACGGTCAACACCGCCGAGCCGGGCGGCCACCTCACCACCACCTGGTACGACGGCTACGGCAACACGGTGGGCGAGTTGGGCGCGGGTAACCGTAAGCGGGCACTCGACGCCTCGACCACCGACAACGCCACCGCCGAGGCCCAACTGGCGGCGAAGCTGCGGGAGACCTCGGTCTACTCCGCCGACGGGCAGCAGCTGCTGGAGAGCTTCGGGCCGGAGCACGACGTGATGCTGTCGACCGGCACGGTCGTCCGCGGCCGGACCCACACCCGGTACACCTACGACGAGGGAGCGCCGGCAACCGGCGGACCCTACAACCTGGGCACCACAGAACGGGTCTCGGTCAGCTACGTCAGCGCCGGCCAGGCCGTCGACGCCGACACCCGTACCTCCACCACCCAGTACGACTGGACGTTGCAACAGCCCACGGTCCAGATCGTCGACCCCGACGGGTTGGACCTGACCACGCGGACGGCGTACGACGCCAGGGGCGCGGTCGTCTCCCAGACGAGTCCTGGCGGCGGCGACTCGACGACGACGCCCTCCACCCGGCAGACGGTCTACTACACGACCGCGGCCAACTCCATCCATCCCGAGTGCGGTGGCCGTGCCGAGTGGGCCGGTGCCGTCTGCTGGAACAGCGCCGCTGGTCAGCCGGAGCAGGGCCAGCAGCTGCTGTCGAAGGTCACGACCTACGACTTCTACGGCCAGCAGCGGACCGTGACCGAGCGGAACTCCTCGGGCGTCCAGCGGACCACCACCCTCACCTACGACGCCGCCGGCCGCCAGCTCGAAGGGACCGTCACGGGCCCGGTGTCGTCCGGCGAGCCGATCGAGAAGCGGCGCAACGTGTACGACCAGGCCAGCGCCCAGCTGGTCCGGACCGAGACGGTGAACGGGTCGGGCGTGGTCACGGCGCAGGTCGTCCGTGGATACGACGCGCTGGGCCGGTCCACCTCCTTCACGGACGCGGACGGCAACGTGTCCACGACCACCTACGACATCGCGTCCCGCCCTAGCGTGGTCAACGACGGGAAGGGAACCCGCACGTTGACCTACGACGGGGGCTCGGAGCGCCGCGGTCTTCCGACGCAACTCGCCGACAGCCAGTCGGGCAACTTCGTCGGCAGCTACGACGCGGACGGCGTGCTGGCCACCCAGACCTCGCCGAACGGGCTCGTGACGTCGGTGCAGCTGAACGAGGCCGGGCTCATCACCAACCTCACCTACGTCAAGCCGGGCTGCGGCCAGAGCGACTGCACGGTGTATGCCGAGACCCTCAGCTACAGCGGAGGCGACGAGCGGCGGGTCAGCACCTCGACGCTCTCCGGCCGGGCCTACGCCTACGACGAGGCGGGGCGGGTGATTACCGTCCAGGACACCCTGTCTGGTCAGTGCACCACCCGGGCGTACAGCTTCGACCAGGCCACCAACCGGATCGATCTCAACACCTTCGGCGCCGGAACCGGTGGCGCGTGCCAGTCCGTCACCGCGCTGACGAGCCAGACGTGGAGCCACGACTCCGCCGACCGGCTCGTCGACACCGGTTACACCTACGACGCCCTGGGCCGGACGCTCACGCAGCCGGCAGCCGACTCGGCAGTGCCAGGAGGCGGGAGTGCCCAGTTCACGTACCACGTGAACGACATGGCACGTACCGCCGTGCAGGGGAACCGGCAGGCGACGTACACGCTGGACGTGGTGAGCAACCGGTTCCGCTCCTGGACCGACACGGCGACTGGCCTGGTAAAGCGGCACCACTACAGTGACGAGGGGGACAAGCCCGCCTGGACCGACGAAGGCAACGGGAACAGCACCCGCCAGGTGTTCGGCTTGGCCGGCGTCGCGGGTACCTTCGCCAACACGACCGGTGTCACCTGGGTCATCACCAACGTCAACGGTGACAACGTGGCGGGGATGACCGAGACGGGCTCCGGACTGGCCTACACGAGCGAGTACACCGAGTACGGGTTGGCGCGAAACAGCGCCGACGCGGGCAACCGCCGGTACGGCTGGCAGGGTTCGGCCCAGCGGGCCGCGGACACCCCGGGCGGAGTCGTCCTGATGGGTGCCCGCATCTACAACCCCGCCACCGGTCGCTTCCTGTCCAACGACCCGGTCTACGGCGGTAACGCGAACTCCTACGAGTATTCCACCGGTGACCCGGTCAACAAGCACGACCACTCCGGCGCCCTGTCGTGCTGGCGCTACAACAAGTACTGGTCGAATTGGTACTACTGGTGGGGATCGTACGGAGGCAGGCGTTACAGTACCGACTTCAGCTGCTATCTGTCCCACGGAGATTTCGCCTGGCTCGGCACCTACGGACTTGCGTACGGTTTGATCGCCAGCTTCCTTACGGGCTGGTTCGCGGCGGCCTACGCCATCGCGGCTTTCATAATTGGCGTGATGTATTTGCATTACGACCACTGGTGCCGCAGCAAGGGGGCGACCTACAAGGGGCGCGTTAGGCTCTACTACGACCGGAACTGGAACCACCATCATTTCACTGCGTCGTACCGTGGCTGGTACTGCAATTAACCGGAATGCGGTTGATGGATGAGACCAAAAGTGGACGTGCGGTTGGCACCGGACGCGGTGAAGAGGTTGACGCCGCTGCCGAGGTCGATCGTGAACGGTGGCGAAGTGGGATCCGTCGTGTCCGTCTGTTGCCTGCGCCACCCGGGCGTGAGCCGACTGGCGGTGAGCCTCATGGTCGACGAGGTCACCGCCAAGCGGTTAGCCGCACCTGCCGGCTGGAGGCCTGGTGGGGACGGTGGATGATGCCCAGGGTGCTCGTCGCGGCAGCGGTGATCCTGCTCCTCGCCGTCGTCGACGCCGTAGGAGAGGATCAACGCCTACTGTCCGTGGCGGTGCTCCTGGCCCAGGTGCTGGCGGCCGTGACGCTGGTCGGCAGGCTCGTGTTGTTGTCGCTCCGCTCTCGGCATCATCCGAAACTGGAAGGACACGGCGTGCTCATCCGCGACGTCGACCGTGAGGCGGCTGAACTCTGGGCCGACCTCAACCCGAGGGGTGTCGTCGAGATCCTGGACTAGCCAGCAGCCAGATCGAGGCACGCCGGAGGTGGCGGTCGCGTTGTCGGCAAGGCACGACGAGGAATGACACCCCGTCCAGGCGCGCCGGTCGTAGGACCGGCGGCGCTGCGTGCTTGCAGTGGAGTAGCACGATCCCGGCCACTTTTGTCCGTAGGGCGGGACGCGGCGGGCGCGCTGCCGCCACCACCACCCGGCGTGGCAGACTGAGCGCTGTGTTGCGCTGGCTGACTGCAGGTGAATCGCACGGTCCCGCCCTCGTCGCGATGCTCGAGGGGGTGCCCGCCGGGATCGAGGTGACCACCCGGGAGATCTCCGACGAACTGGCCCGGCGTCGGCTCGGCTACGGCCGGGGCGCCCGGATGTCGTTCGAGCGGGACGAGGTCGAGGTCATCGGCGGCCTGCGGCACGGCGTCACCCTGGGCAGCCCGGTCGCCATCCGGGTCGGCAACTCCGAGTGGCCGAAGTGGCAGACCGTGATGGCCGCCGACCCGGTGGACCCCGACGAGCTGGCCCGGCAGGCCCGCAACGCCCCGCTGACCCGCCCCCGGCCCGGCCACGCCGACCTGGCCGGCATGCAGAAGTACGGCCACACCGACGCGCGGCCGATCCTGGAGCGGGCCAGCGCGCGGGAGACCGCCGCCCGGGTGGCCGTCGGCACGGTGGCCAAGGCGCTGGTGAAGCAGGCCCTCGGCATCGAGATCGTCTCGCACGTGGTGGAGCTCGGCCCGGTCGCCGCCAAGCCGGGCCTGCGGCCCCGGCCGGAGGACGCCGAGCGGATCGACGCCGACCCGCTGCGCTGCCTGGACCCGGAGGCGAGCGCCCGGATGGTCGCCGAGGTCGACGCCGCGAAGAAGGCCGCCGACACCCTCGGCGGCGTGGTCGAGGTGCTGGCGTACGGGGTGCCGCCGGGCCTGGGCAGCCACGTGCAGTGGGACCGCAAGCTCGACGCCAGGCTGGCCACCGCGCTGATGTCCATCCAGGCCATCAAGGGCGTGGAGATCGGCGACGGCTGGCAGCAGGCCCGCTCCCGTGGCTCCGAGGCGCACGACGAGATCATGCCGACCGCCACCGGCGTGCGCCGGGTCACCGACCGGGCCGGCGGCCTGGAGGGCGGCATCACCACCGGTGAGCCGCTGCGGGTCAAGGCCGC
>NZ_JAEVHN010000182.1:0-10748 GCF_016803375.1 Micromonospora sp. 4G55 | reverse complement strand
CCCGGGAGCGGGCCCTGCTGATCGCCGGCGGCAGCGGCATCGCCCCGCTGCGGGCGATGCTGGAGGAGCTGCCGCCCGGCGCCGCGCTGATCTACCGCGCCCGCACCCCCGCCGACGTGCTGCTGCACCACGAGCTGGACTGGCTCGCCCAGGCCCGCCAGGTCTCCGTCTGGTACGTCATCGGCTCCCGCGACGACGCCGGCCCCCGCCAGGTGATGAACCCCGACGGGCTGCGTCGGCTGGTGCCCGACGTGGCCCGCGCCCCGCCGCGTGCGGGGACGACGCGATGACGGTGACGTTCGTGGTGACCATCGCGGGAAGACCCCCGCGCGTGCGGGGACGACTCCAGGTCGAACTCGGCGACCGGCATCCGCAGCGGAAGACCCCCCGCGCGTGCGGGGACGACGGGGTCTGCCCTGCTCAACCCGGGACGCAAAGTGGAAGATCCCCGCGCGTGCGGGGACGACAATCCTCCCCATGGCAGGGCCGGGGGCCGAGGCGGAAGACCCCCGCGCGTGCGGGGACGACTTGTTGACCTGGGGATTTATCAGCTGGGCGGCGCTAAAAACTTCAGTTGAGTCACCAAGCAAACAGTTGCTGTCTTCGAGCTCTTCATGGTGAGCCTTCTCCCCCGCCGAGGTGATCCATTGTACGAAGATGCGCCTGCTGTCCGGCGAGCTGTGAACCAGTCGACGGAGATGCAGACGTGTTCTGGCATTGAAGGGATCCTCATTTGATCACGAGGAGCAACAATCCGCACAAGAGTTCGAAGGTCGATGGTGTAACTCCGCCCACGGATGTTTGGACTGTTGTCTTTGTCGGAAAGGCGACTGGGAGAACGTGAGGTTGAGGATTTGTCGGAGGCGCCTCTACAGTCCTGGACATGCCCTCGGAGCGCACCGCTGCCCTCGCTGTGCTGTGGGGGAAATCTGATGCTGGCGGCCAGCCCAACCTGCTCCTGCAGCACCTGTTGGACACGGCGGCGGTCGCGGAGCTGATCTGGGATCACTACCTCGCCGGGCGTCTCAAGAGTTGGCTGGACGACGTATGTGGCAACAATGGGCGCAGCTTCTTTGCCCTCCTCTGTGGATGGCATGACGTTGGCAAAGCCTCACCGGCCTTTCAGGGCAAGGTCGACGAGCTGGCGCAGGCGGTTCAGGCTGCCGGTCTCACGTGGCGGGGGTTGAACCGTGAGTCGGCCGGGTGGCATCACACCTGCGCCGGGGCGGTGATCGTCCGGTCGGTGCTGAGCGAGGCGGGGTGGGGTGAGGAGGCGGTCGAGTGGGTGTGGCCCTTGGTCGCAGGTCACCACGGCCTGCTTCCGTCGCGTGGCTCTGTTTTCAAGACCGCGAGCAGGCTCCGCAACGCGCAGGGTGCCGGCGAAGCTTGGAAGGCTGCCCAAGCCGCTCTGGCTCACGCCGTCGCAGACGCTCTCGACGTTGATCTGGCACGGCTGGCACCTGTGAAGACGCCCCGTCGAGGCGAACAATTGGGGCTGTGCGGTTTCGTGATCATGGCGGACTGGATCGCCAGCAGTGATCACTTCACGGGTGTTTTCAGTTTGGCCGAGGTTTCCATGGCCGCGGCCCGTAACCGGGCCGCCAAGGCATGGGCGAAACTGGAGCTGCGGGGTGGCTGGGGTGCTGCGCCGTATCGTCGGATGCCGGATTTGGTGGCGGCGCGGTTCGGGAAGAGCGCACGTCCGTTGCAATCCGCCTGCGTAGAGCTGGCCGAGCAGATGGGCGTGCCGGCGCTCCTGGTCATCGAGGCGCCGATGGGCGAGGGGAAAACCGAGGGCGCCCTCGTCGCAGCCGAGGTGCTCGGTCGACGGTTCGGTTGCGACGGCATCTTCGTGGGCATGCCGACCCAGGCGACCAGCGACCCGATGTTCGACCGGGTGCTCCAGTGGGCCGACCAGGTGGACCGGGAACTGCCGGTGGGCTTGCTGCACGGCAAGCGGATGTTCAACCGGCGCTGGAATGCCCTCCAGCAGAAGACCCACTTCGCCGGTATCGACGACCTTGGCTGCGATGACGAGTTTGGGATGGCCGGTCGTGGTGGATCGGTGCGCCCGGAGCATGCTCCGGCGCAGTGGTTCCTCGGGGCGAAGCGGGGCATGCTGATGCCGGTCACGGTCGGCACCGTCGATCACCTGCTGTACGCCGCGACCCGTACCAAGCATGTGATGCTCCGGCATGCTGGCGTGGCCGGGCGTGTGGTGATCCTGGACGAGGTCCACGCCTACGACGTCTACATGTCGCAGTTCCTGCACGAGGCGTTGCGCTGGTTGGCGGACGCGGGCGTGCCGGTGATCCTGCTGTCGGCGACACTGCCCCCGCAGCAGCGGGAGAGCCTGATGCGGGCCTACCTTCAGGGCGTGCAGAGCCGCCGGGCCGTTGACCTGCCGGCCGTGGGGGAAACCTCGGGTTATCCCGTGCTGCATGCGCTCACCGCGGCGGGAGTCGCCGTCACCTGCGCCACCCGGACGACCGCGTCCTGGCGGCCGACGACCCCGGTGGCCGTGCACCTGCGGGAGGAAGCCCTGGATGGCGGCCCGGAGACCGTGGTCAACCTCCTTGACGACGAGTTACGTGCCGGGGGCTGCGCCCTGGTCATACGGAACACGGTCGGCCGGGCGCAACAGACCTACCAGGCGTTGGCCGAGAAGTGGGGAGCCGACGAGGTGATCCTGCTGCACGCCCGGCTGACGGTCGCCGAGCGCGCCGCGCGTACTGGAAAGGCCCTGGATCTTCTGGGGCCGCCTGGCGGGAGCGTCGCGCGGCCGTCCCGCCTGATCGTGGTGGCGACCCAGCTCGCGGAGCAGTCCTTCGACGTTGACGCCGACCTGCTCGTCACCGACCTCGCACCGATCGATCTTCTGCTGCAGCGGGTCGGCCGGGTGCATCGGCACACCCGGCCGGGGCGCACCCGGCCGCCCAAGGTCTTCGTCACCGGACTGAGGACCCACCCGGCCGGGCCGCCGGTCTTTCCCGCCGGCAGCGAGCACATCTACGGGCGGTACCTGCTACTGCGGGCCGCGGCGCTGGTCGCCGATGCCGCCGCAGGTGACGGCTGGAGCATCCCCGCCGACGTCCCTGACCTGGTGCGTCGCGGATACGGAGACAGTGACATCGTCGTGGCGTCGTGGCAGGAGGCGACGGTGGCGGCGCATGACAGTTGGCAGGTGGAGCAGCGCAGAAGGCGGCAAGCGGCGGAGGTGTTCCTGCTGGCCGGCGAGAGCGAGCTTGGCGCCCCGACGCTGTCCGGGCTGCACGGGCGGGCGACCGGCGAGGCGCGCAGCGACGACGAGATGGCGTCGGTGGTGCGGGACGGCCCGGAGTCGGTGGAGGTGGTACTCGTTCGGCAGGGCGGCGGTCGGTATCTCACCCTTGGCGGACGCAGCCTCGGCCCGAGCGGCGATGTCGGCGACGCGGCGCTCGCCGAGGAGGTGGTCGGGTCGACCGTACGGCTGCCGGCCCGTCCCGCTGTCACCGAGGCGGCGAAGAAGCTCGAACCGCTGCCCGGCTGGTACGGCAACGGCTGGTTGTCAAAGTCCTACGCACTGGTCCTCGACGAGCGCAATTCGGCCATCCTCGGCGGTCGACGGCTGACCTACGACAAGCATCTCGGCCTACTCGACGAGCGAGCATGACCGAGGTGCGAACCCCCGCGTGGCGGGGACAACGTGTCAATCACCCGCTGGGCGGGATGACCCCGGCGTTGGCCAGGCGAAAGCAGCTTATCGGGCTACAAGAGACGAGTGGCACCGGCCCGCGTACCCGTTGGGCATTCGGCATCGACTGTTACCCTCCCCGCATGGCCTCTGTGGAGAGACGAGTACTCATGGCCATCGTTGAGGCGAGTCATGAGACTGACGACGTGGTTGAGGCCGAGCGCCTCGCGCGAGCTACCAACCTTGGGCATGACTCCGTGCAGCGTGCCCTACAGGTGCTCTCGTCGTACGGCGACCTGTTCTTCCGGTCCGTGCTCGAGCCTGACCGGCGGACCGTGGTGTACGTCAACCACGTGACGGTGCACGCCAGGCGTGCAGCGGAGGGCGGCCTTCTACTGGAGGTGGACGGCGTCAGCCCCCCGCCCGGCCCTCCTGATCGAAAACTGGCCGGCAGGGTGGTCAAGGTCGTCGGTGCCGTGCTGGGGGCCATCGCAGCGAAGATCATGGCGACGCTCGTCTCGGACGCGGTGCACCGTCCATGACTCATGACGAATCTACGGAGTGCTGATGGATAGCCCCTCATTTAACCTCGTGGACGAGGCGTGGATACCGGTCGTCGAGGGTGGCCGTCCCCGGGTGCTGTCGCTCATCGACGTCCTGTCGAGGGCGCACGAGATCGACGGGCTGGCCACCGCCAACCCACTGGAGGCCGTGGCGGTGTTCCGGCAGGTGCTGCTGCCGGTCTACCTGGACGCCTGCGGCATCCCCGACAGTGAGGGTGGCTGGAAACAGCGTTGGCGTGACGGCCACCTGCCGGCCGAGAGGATCAAGGAGTACCTGGGCGACCAGCGCGCCCGGTTTGACCTGTTCGGCGGTCGTCCGTTCGGCCAGGTGGCCGGGTTGCGGACGGCCAAGGACGAGGACAAGCCGGTTTCGTTGCTGATCGCGGCGACGGCAACCGGCAACAACGTGCCGCTGTTTACGCCGCGGACCGAGGCGAACCCGCCGGCGTTGACTCCCGCCGAGGCGGCCCGGGCGATGCTGGCCACCCAGTGTTGGGACACCGCGGCGATCAAGTCGGGTGCGGCCGACGATCCCCAGGCGAAGGGGGGCAAGACCACGGGAAACCCGACGGGCCCGTGTGGCGCGTTGGGTGTCACGGTGCCGATCGGTCGCAACCTCGCTGAGACGGTGCTGTTGAACAGCCCGATTGTGCGGCAGCCGCCTCCCGGTGACGTGCCGCAGTGGCGGCGGGACCGGGCGATGACCGGCGCCTGGGAGGTGCGGGGCCCAATGGGGCTGTTGGACCTGTTGACCTGGCAGTCCCGCAGGGTGCGTCTCATTCCCGACCGGGACGCCGCTGGTGGAGTCGTGGTGCGCCGGGTGCTCCTTACCGCGGGTGACCGGATGCAACCCTTGCCGCAGGATGTGGAGCCGCACACCGCGTGGCGGCGGGTCGACAAGCCCCGCGCGGGCCAGGCGCCGGTGGCGCCGGTCCGTCACGCCGTTGGGCGGGACGCCTGGCGTGGTTTGGGCCCGATGATGGCCACCGTGCCGCAGGAAGGCGCGGCCTTCAACAGCAGTATTCTGCTCGCCCAACTGGCTGACCTTGGCGTTGACGATGTGCCGTTGCAGGTGTTGACCGTGGGTGTGGCGTACGGCAACCAGTCGGCGGTGGTCGAGGACGTCATCGCCGATCTGATTCCGTTGCCGCTGGCGGCCCTCGCACCCGGTGAGGTGCGAGGGCTCATCGAGACGGTGGTCGTGCAAGCCGAGGATCTGCGCCGGGCCGGTAACCGGCTCGACGACGACCTGCGGCGGGCCAGCGGCGGGGACCCGGTGCCCTGGGACAAGGGGCTCAGGCCGGGCGACGCGCTGATGCAGGATCTCAACCGGGTCGTGCGCCGACTGCTGGCCGGGCTGCAACGAGAACCCGGCCGGTACGACGACGCCGAGGACGCCTGGCGGACGGCAGCGCAGACGCTGGCCCTCAAGGTGGCCGAGCCCGCACTGGCCGCGGCACCGCCGACGGCATTCCTAGGGCGCGAGGACGACAAGCAGAAGAAGGCCTACCGGGCCAGTTTGGCCGAGGTGTGGTTCCGGGCGTCGGTCCGCAAGATCCTCGGCATCGAATCCTGATCCCTTCCGACTCAGCGGAGACATGTGGATGAGCACCAGCGAGGGCACAGTCCAGCGGCAGCCGAGCCGGCATTTCTGGGAGCGGGACTACTCGAAGAAGTTGCCCGAGGGGAGGGATCTCGCCGCGCTGCGCGGCGGGCTGAGCCGGGAGGCCGGGGCCGTCCCGGCGATGTGGCCGCATTACACCCGGCTGCGGTCAGACGGGTGGGTCAGCCCCGACCTGCGAGCCGAGCACGCCGCTCTCGCGCTGTTCGCCGTGCATCAACAGTCCCAGTCCAGACTGATGCACCAGCCGACCGTCGGGCTGGGCCTGGCCATGGCGAAGCTGCGGGTCAGCGGGAAGTTCACCGTCGACGCAGTCGACAAGCGATTCGGTGCGGCGGCGACCGCGACGAGCTTCACCGAGGTCGTCGCGCACCTGCGGGGACTGGTGAGCCAGCTGCGCGCCCTGAGCCCGGCCCAGCCGCTGGACTACACCCTGCTCTTCCGGGACCTGCGCGACTGGCAGGACCCGGACCGGGTGCACGCGGTTCGGCGCCGGTGGGGGGCGCAGTACTTCACCTTCCGCGAGGACGCGCAGGCGCCGGAGGTAGCCGGTGCCGCCACCACGAAGGCGTAACCGCACCGCATGAGCCCCGACCCTGGCGCCTCGACTCATTATCTGCCCGATGCCCATGAGCAAGGAGAACCGGTGACCAACCGACGTACCTACATCGATATTCACATCTTGCAGACCGTGCCGCCGTCGAACCTCAACCGGGATGACGCGGGCAGCCCAAAGCAGGCCGTCTACGGCGGGGCGCGCCGCGCGCGGGTGTCCTCCCAGGCGTGGAAGCGCGCCACCCGAAAGGCGTTCCAGGACGAGCTGGGCATCCCCGCCGACCAGCTCGGTACGCGCACCAAGAGGGTGTCCACGCTGCTGGCCACGCGACTGGCCGAACGGACCGGCCTGGACGGCGAGGCCGCCGCCCGGCTGAGCAACGCTCTGCTGGCGCACGACCTCGACATCAAGGCCGGCAAGAAGGCCGCCGAGAGCGCCTATCTGCTGTTCTTCGGGCGCGGCCAGCTCGACGCCATCGTCGACCTGGTCGCCGAGCGGGCCGCCGAGCTGACCGCGCTCGCCGATGACGCGCTGGCCAAGGCCGTCGCGGACCTGCCGGTCCGCGCGCAGTTGACCGTCAAGCACCCGATCGACGTGGCGCTGTTCGGCCGCATGGTCGCCGACATCCCCGCCCTCAACGTGGACGCGGCCACGCAGGTGGCGCACGCCCTGTCGGTGCACCCGGTGGAGATCGAGTTCGACTACTACACGGCGGTGGACGACGAGAAGACCGCCGAGGAGGACGCTGGCGCGGCGATGATCGGCACGGTTGAGTTCACCTCCGCGACGCTGTACCGGTTCGCCACCCTCGACGTGCACCACCTCGCCGTCAACCTTGACCAGGACCCGGAAGCGACGATCGAGGCCGTCCGGGCGTTCCTGCGCGCCTTCGTCACCTCGATGCCCACCGGGCACCAGAACACGTTCGCTCACCGCACGGTGCCCAGCATGGTCAGCTACGTCGTCCGCGCAGACCAGCCGGTCAACCTCGTCTCCGCCTTCGAAAGCCCCATCCGCAGTCGGGACGGCATCGCCGCCAAGGCCGCGCTACGTCTGGCGGGGGAACTCAACCGGACCAGCACCGCCTGGGGCCTCAACCCCTTGGCGGTGGCCAGCATCTACGACCCAGCCTCGACCGCCGCCGCGATCAGCCACCAGGACCGGGACAGTGACCCGGCGAGCGTCGCCCACGCGTTCGGGGCTCCGCGCAGCCTCGACGAGGCCATCGACGCGACCATCGCCGCCGTGCGGCCCCGACTGGACGGGTCGACGACGCCACGATGACCGACCACACCTCCTGCCTCGTCCTCCGGCTAGCCGGGCCACTTCAGTCCTGGGGCGGACGTGGGCAGTTCAACCGCCGCGACACCCTCGACGAGCCCACCAAGAGCGGCATCGTCGGGTTGCTCGCCGCCGCGCAGGGGCTACGCCGTCAGGACTCGATCGAGGCGCTCCTCGGCCTGAGCCTCGGCGTCCGCACCGACCAACCCGGGTCGCTGCTACGGGACTACCACACCGTCAGCGACCTGCGGAGCCGGCCGCTGCTGTCCGCCTCGGTCAACGCCAAGGGCGCGCAAAAGCCCACGTCCCCGGCGAAGTACACGCACGTCACACACCGGTTCTACCTCCAGGACGCGGTGTTCGTGGCGGCGGTCAGCGGCCCGATCGACCTGCTGCACACCCTGGCCGACGCCCTACGCAGCCCCGCCTTCCCCCTCGCTCTCGGCCGACGGTCCTGCCCGCCGACCATGCCCCTGCTCCTGAACCCCGACAACACGGACCGGGTCGATCAAGACGGCCTCTGGACGGGCTGGCCGCTCGACGTGCTCGGCCAGGTGCCCTGGCAAGCCAGCAACCGCCACCGGACATCCCGATTCGGCCCTGATGACCGCCCCTCGAGCGTCGACCTGCCGGTCACCGTCGACGACGAGAACGGCACCGACGTACGCATCGACGTGCCCCACTCCTTCGACCCGCTGCACCGAGGGTTCAACACCCGCCGGGTACGCCAGGAATGGGTGCGCGTACCGACCGGCTGGCCCGACACCGGCCAGACCGACCACGATCCCTTCGCGCTGCTCGGGTGGTAGCTGCCATGCCATACCTGTCCCGCATCCACCTCAACCCGCTGCGGCCCCAAGCGCAGCGGATGCTGCGCAACCCGCAGGTGCTGCACGCCGCCGTCCTCGGCGGCCTCAGCCGCCAACCGGTCGCCGAACGTGTCCTCTGGCGGCTGGAAACCCCACACCAGCACCAACTCGCCGTCCTCGTCCTGACCCAGTCGAAACCGTCCTGGGAACACATGGTCGAACAAGCCGGCTGGCCCTCCGCCGACGAGCCGCAAGCCATGGTCAGGTCATACGAGCCGCTGCTCGACCAGATCCAGCGAGGGCGGACCTTCGCCTACCGGCTCAAAGCCAACCCCACCAGCGCGACAAAGAAACCGACAAGACCATCCGAGGCGCAGGCCCAGCAACTCGCAGGCGAGCGCCCCCGCGGCGTCCGCGTCGCGCACCGCACCCTGCCCGACCAACTCGACTGGCTCGTCGAACGGTTGGCCCACGCCGGGTGCACCACGCCAACAGACAACGTCAACGGCAACGAGGTACCCGCCGTGCGAGCGACCGACCGGCACCGGCTCCGCTTCCACAAGACCGGACACCGAACGGACGTACCGCCGGTGATCCTGGAGAGCGTCACCTTCGACGGCCTCCTGCAAATCGAGGATCCGAAGCTGGCCCGTCAGGCGCTGCTCGACGGGATCGGTTCCGGCAAGGCCTACGGCTTCGGTCTGCTCACCCTCGCCCCGCCCCGCCCCGCCGCGGAACGCTGAGGTGTGGTGGCTGGCCGACCCGCAGGACCTGCACCGGGTCAGTGACCGCATCTCCAGCGTCTACGTCGAACGCTGCCACATCGACCGTGACGACAACGCCGTCGTGCTGGTCAACCGGGAACGCACCGTCCGGGTACCCGCCGCGATGGTCGCCACCCTGCTCATCGGCCCCGGCGCCCGCATCACCACCGCCGCCGTACGCCTGCTCGCCGACTCCGGCACCGCCCTGTGCTGGGTCGGCGAGAAAGGCGTCCGCCTCTACGCCTGCGGCATCGGCCCCAGCCGAGGATCGCAACTCCTCCAACGCCAGGCATACCTGGTCACCCGCACCAAAGAACGCCTCGCCGTGGCCCGCCGCATGTACGGCATGCGATTCCCCGGTGAAGACGTCAGCACACTGACCATGCAGCAACTACGCGGACGAGAAGGCGCCCGAGTCAAAAAAATCTACCGCTCCCACTCAGCCCGCACGGCAGTGCCGTGGGACGGCAGGCTTTACAAACCCAGCCAACCCTTCGAAGCCGGTGACGACGTCAACCGGCTCCTGTCCGCCGGGCACAGCTGCCTCTACGGGATCTGCCACGCAGCGATCGTCGGCCTCGGCGCGAGCCCCGGACTCGGCTTCGTCCACACCGGCGGTGCGACCTCCTTCGTCCTCGACATCGGAGACCTCTACAAGGCCGACTACACGATTCCACTCGCGTTCGACCTGGCCGCCAAAGGCCTCACCAGCGAACGAGACGTACGGACCGCCTTCCGCGACCGAGTCGCCGATGGGAAGCTGATGACCCGCATCGTTCAGGACATCAAGACGCTGCTTCTCAGCGAAGGCAGCGAGATCATCGACCAGGACGCCCACGAACTCTGGGACGAGGACCTCGGCTCCGTGCCAGGGGGCATCAACTGGGCTGCCGACTACGCCGACAGCCTTGACGGGACATCCTTCATCGGAGTCACCGGACCTGATCTGGGTGAGCCTAAGGTGGACTTTTGACCGTCGTCGTCCTCATCGCCGTGGCCCAAGGACTCCGCGGCCACCTCACCCGATGGATGATCGAAGTCGCCGCCGGCGTCTTCGTCGGCAACCCCAGCTCCCGCGTACGCGACCGCCTCTGGACACTCCTCGCCACCAGAGTAGGAGACGGACAAGCCATCATGATTGAACCAGCACAGAACGAACAAGGCTGGGCAATCCGCACCGCCGGCCGCGACCGATGGCTGCCCGTCGACCTCGACGGACTGATTCTCTCAGCCCGGCTCCGCCGATAAATCCCCAGGTCAACAAGTGTCGTCCCCGCACGCGCGGGGGTCTTCCCCGATGGCTGAGTCCGGAGGCGTGCCGGGGATGGTCGTCCCCGCACGCGCGGGGGTCTTCCGTCGAGCAGCTCGACGTTCGACATCTCCATTCGGTCGTCCCCGCACGCGCGGGGGGTCTTCCCCTCCTACTTCATTCTCTACCTGCCGCTGGAGATGTCGTCCCCGGCACGCGCGGGGGTCTTCCG
>NZ_JAEVHN010000181.1:0-10759 GCF_016803375.1 Micromonospora sp. 4G55 | reverse complement strand
GGGCGATCCCGGCCGGCTCAGTCGACGAGCGGTGCCGTGGCGGGCGGGTGCCGGCTCAGCTCAGCGGCACCAGCGTGAGCAGGCGGTCGCGCACCGGCGGGCCGGCGTCGTCCGCGGCGTCCGGATCCGGCTGCACCTCGCTGCGCCAGGCGACCAGCATGGCCCGCCGCTCGCGCGGCGTGGTGCCACCCCAGACACCGTGGCAGTCGCCGACCTCCAGCGCCCAGGCCAGGCACGAGCCCTGCACGTCGCAACTGCGGCAGAGCGCGACGGCGGCGTCGGCCGGTTCGTTCGGCGCCGGAAAGAATGTTTCCGGATCGACGCTCTGGCAGGTCCCTCTGGTCCGCCAGGCCTCGTCCTGGCGGCGTTCGCGCAACGCCCGCAACAGTCGCGGATCTCGTCGTGCGGCGGCCACCTCGTGCGGTCGGGGCATACGCGCCCGGGTCATCACACCCACCTCCCCCGTGGGACCGGCAAGATCGACGGGCATCGTTCGCACCGCGCGAAGACGCTCCCAGTGCCGGCGCTGTGTTCTATCGCACCCGCGGACGCGGAGACAAGGGGCTGTGCACAAAGATGACTGAAGATCCGAGCGAAATTTCGCCCGGAACTCTGGCAATTCGTACGCGACAATGTCGCGAATCGCGTTCAGAAAAGCGTCATTTCCCCCTCGACGCGCTCCTCGGGCAGCGGCACCCGCTCGATCAACCCCGGCCCGTCGTTGCGCACGTCGCCCACCGCCGGGCCCACCGGGCGGATCTCCAGACCGGCGAGCCAGTCGACCGGCGGCGGGGCGAGCAGCGTGGCCGGATCGTCGGCCGGCCCGAGCCAGGCCGCCCAGCGGTCGGCGGGCAGCAGCAGCGGCATCCGGTCGTGCACCTCGGCCAACTCCCCCACCGCGGCGGTGGTGAGCACGCTGAAGGTGAGCAGCGACTCCCAACGTGACCAGATGCCGGCGAACGCCAGCACGGAGCCGTCGCGGGGGGTCATGTAGTAGGGCTGCTTGCCGCCGGCGGGGCGGCGCACCCACTCGTACCAGCCGTCGGCGGGGACGAGGCAGCGCCGGCGGGCGAACGGGTCGGCGTACGCGCGGCTGGTAGCGACCGTCTCGACCCGGGCGTTGATCATGCGGGCGGCGCCGGCCGCCGAGCGGGACCAGTGCGGCACCAGGCCCCAGCGCCCGGCCGACAGCACCCGCCCGGCCTCGGCGTCCACCCGTACGACCGGCACCGGATCGGTCGGCGCGACGTTGTGGTCGGGCGCGAGCCGGCCGTCGGTGTCGTCGTACGACTCGAACAGCGCGCTCAGGTCACCGGCGCTCCGGGTCGTGGCGTACCTCCCGCACATGGCGCACACGCTAACGCGCCGCCGGCTTCCCGGCTGTCCCGCCAACCGGGAGTAGGACCGACGGCCGGCTACACCGGCCGGCGAGCTTGGCAGAATGTAACCGTGGGGAATCCGACAGCGACCCGGCCGCCGCAGCCGTGGACCGCACCGACCGCCAGCGATCCGGTTGCCGCGACGCTGCGCCTGCCCGGCTCCAAGTCGATGACCGCCCGGGCGCTGGTGCTCAGTGCCCTGGCCAGCGGTCCGTCGACCCTGCACGGGCCGCTGCGCGCGCGGGACACCGAGCTGATGGCCGGCGGGCTGCGGGCGATGGGCGCGCACATGTCGATCTCCGACGACGAGCGCTGGCTGGTCCGGCCGCACCGGCTGGTCGGTCCGGCCCACGTCGACGTCGGGCTGGCCGGCACGGTGATGCGCTTCGCGCGCCGGTCGCCGGCCTGGCCGAGGGCGGGTCACCTTCGACGGCGACCCGCAGGCCCGGGTCCGCCCGCTCGGCCCGCTGATCGGCGCGCTGCGCTCGCTCGGCGTACGCGTCGAGGCCCCGACCGCCGGCAGCCTGCCGCTGACGGTGCAGGGCACCGGCCGGGTCGCCGGCGGCGAGGTGGTGATCGACGCCTCCGCCTCCAGCCAGCTCGTCTCCGGCCTGCTGCTCGCCGGCGCGCGCTTCGACCGGGGCGTGGTGGTGCGCCACCAGGGCCCGCCCGTCCCCTCCGCGCCCCACCTGCGGATGACCGTGCAGATGCTGCGGGCGGCCGGCGCCGCGGTCGACGACAGCGTCCCGGACGTCTGGGTGGTCGAGCCCGGCCCGCTGGCCGGGCGCGGCTGGGAGATCGAGCCGGACCTGTCCGGCGCGGTCCCGTTCTTCGCCGCCGCGCTGGTCACCGGCGGTGAGGTGACCTTGCAGGGCTGGCCGCGCAGCAGCGCCCAGCCGGTCGAACAGCTCCGCTCGCTGCTGCACCGGATGGGCGGCGAGGTGACGCTCGGCACGGCCGGCCTGACCGTGCGCGGCACCGGCACGGTGCACGGCCTGGCGGCCGACCTCTCCGACGTCAGCGAGCTGACCCCGGCGCTGACCGCGCTGGCCATGCTGGCCGACTCCCCGTCCCGGTTCACCGGCATCGCGCACATCCGCGGCCACGAGACCGACCGGATCGCCGCGCTGGCCCGCGAGTTCACCTCGCTCGGCGCCGACCTGACCGAGTCCTCCGACGGGCTGGAGATCCGGCCCCGCCCGCTGCGCGGCGGCACCTTCCGCACCTACGCCGACCACCGGATGGCGCACGCCGCCGCGGTCGCCGGGCTGGCCGTTCCCGGCATCGAGGTGGACGACGTGGCGTGTACCTCCAAGACCATGCCCGAGTTCCCGGCGCTATGGTCGGCAATGGTGACCGGTAAGAGCTGAGGCGTAGAGGGGGCGGTCCTGGCGACCAGACGGCGGGAGTACGACGAGGACGACGTACGGGTCCGGCCCGGAAAATCCTCGCGTCCACGCACCCGCACCCGGCCCCAGCACGCCGACGCGGTGGACGGCTTCGTGATCGCCGTCGACCGGGGCCGCTACACCTGCGTGCTGGCCGGCGCCGACGCCGACGACACGGTGACCGCGATGCGGGCCCGGGAGCTGGGGCGCAAGTCGGTGGTGGTCGGCGACCGGGTGGGCCTGGTCGGGGACACCTCCGGGGCGGCCGGCGCGCTGGCCCGGATCGTCCGGATCGCCGAGCGGCGCTCGGTGCTGCGGCGGACCGCCGAGGACGACGCGACCACCGCCGAGGGGCGGCTGGAACGGGTCGTGGTCGCCAACGCCGACCAGCTGGTGATCGTCAGCGCGCTGGCCGACCCGCCGCCGCGCACCGGCTTCATCGACCGCTGCCTGGTGGCCGCGTACGACGCGGGCATCGAGCCGCTGCTCTGCCTGACCAAGGCCGACCTGGCCGGGCCCGAGCAGGTGCTCGGCTACTACACCGAGCTGGAACTGCCGTACGTGCTGGTCCGCCCCGACTCCGACCTCGACGCGCTGCGGGCGCTGCTCGCCGGCCGGGTCTCGGTCATGGTCGGGCACTCCGGGGTGGGCAAGTCGACGCTGGTCAACCGCCTGGTGCCGGAGGCCGCCCGGGCCTCGGCGTGGTCAGCGCGATCGGCCGGGGGCGGCACACCTCCACCAGCGCCGTGGCGCTGCGGCTGCCGCCCGCGCCGGGCGTCGACGGCGACCCCGGCTGGATCATCGACACCCCCGGGGTACGCAGCTTCGGGCTCGCCCACGTCTCGGCGGAGAGCCTGCTGCACGGCTTCGCCGACCTGGTCGAGGCGACGGTGGACTGCCCGCCGAACTGCCCGCACACCGCCGACGCGCCCGACTGCGCCCTGGACGCCTGGGTGGCCGCCGGCAAGGCCGACCCGCGCCGGCTGGCGTCGTACCGTCGGCTGCTGTCCTCCCGGTCCGGGGAGGGTGACCCGCGCGGCGAGGCCGACCAGCGGAATCCGGGCGACCCGCTCGCCGGGTCCTGACCCGGGCGTGGCTACCGTTTCTCCCATGACCGGGTACGCCGACGACATCGCCCTCGCCCACCAGCTCGCGGACGCCGCCGACGCCATCTCCACGGCCCGCTTCCGCGCGCTCGACCTGCGGGTCGAGGCCAAGCCGGACCTCACCCCGGTCTCCGACGCGGACACCGCGGTGGAGCGGGAGATCCGGGCGCTGCTGGCCGACCGGCGCCCCGGCGACGGCCTGCTCGGCGAGGAGTACGGCGAGCAGCCCGCCGCCGGGCCGGGGGGTCGACGCTGGGTGGTCGACCCGATCGACGGCACCAAGAACTTCGTCCGGGGCGTGCCGGTCTGGGCCACCCTGATCGCGCTGCTGGACGGGGACCGTCCCGTGGTCGGGCTGGTCTCCGCCCCGGCGCTGGGCCGCCGCTGGTGGGGCGCGCTCGGCGAGGGCGCGTACGCCGGGCCGGACGCCGCCTCCGGCGCGCCGATCCGGGTCTCCGCCGTCGGCGACCTGGCCGACGCGAGCTTCTGCTACTCCTCGCTCAGCGGCTGGGAGGAGGCGGGCCGGCTGGACGCGATGCTCCAGCTCATGCGGGACACCTGGCGCAGCCGCGCGTACGGCGACTTCTACGGTTACATGCTGCTGGCCGAGGGTGCACTGGACGTCATGGTGGAGCCCGAACTGTCGCTCTGGGACGTCGCCGCGCTGGTGCCGGTGGTGACCGAGGCCGGGGGTGTGTTCACCGATCTGTCCGGCCGCGGAGTCCCTGCTGGGGACGGTTCCGGGGAGCACAGCGCGGTGGCCAGCAACGGCCTGCTGCACACCGACATCCTCGCCCGGCTGGGTCGGCCAACCGCGCGCTGAACCCCGGGCACCCTCTATCCTCGCCAGGTGGTGTCCTCCGGTTGGTGCTTCCTCGCGGCCATGATCGTCGCGTACGGCTTCGCCAACATGTTGCAGTCGGTCGCCGCCGCCCGGACGACCGTGCACCACACCTTCGATCCGGGGCTGCTGCTGAAGCTGGCCGTGCACCGCACCTACCTGGTCGGTCTGCTCTGCCAGGTGACCGGGTTCGTGCTGGCCTTCCTGGCCCGCCGGGACCTGCCGCTGTTCCTGGTGCAGGCCAGCGTGGCCGCCGGGCTGGGGGTCACCGCCCTGCTGGGCGTGGTGGTGCTCAAGTGGCGGCTGCCGAAGGCGGAGGTGGCCCTGCTGGTGCTGCTCTTCGGCGGGATCACCGCGCTGGTGCTCTCCGCCCAGCCGGCGCCGTCGAAGTCCCTCGGCACCGCCGGCCTGGTCGCCCTCGCCGTGGCGCTGGGCGGCATCGGGGTGCTCGGCTTCTTCGCCGTCCGCCTGCACGGGCCGCCCGGGTCGGTGGCGCTCGGCTCGCTGGCCGGGATGGCGTTCTCCGCCGCCGCGGTGGCCGCCCGCCCGCTGGCGTCCGCGCCGACGGTCGAGGCGTTCGTCCAGGACCCGCTGCTCTACCTGCTGATCGCGCACTCGCTGGTCGGGCAGCTGCTGCTCGGGCTGGCGATGCAGCGCGGCTCCACCACGGCCGCCGTCGCCGCGATGGACGCCGCCGGGGCGGTGCCCGCCGCGATCGTCGGCCTGCTGCTGCTCAACGACCGGATCTGGCCGGGCCGGGAATGGTTGGCCGCGGTCGGCTTCCTGGTCACCCTCGCCGCGGTCATCGGGCTCACCCGGTACGCCGAACCACAGCACCACCATGCCGTCGTCCGGCGACGGGAACGGATCGCGGTCGGCGCCGGCTCCGGCGACCACCGCTCTAGACGGCGGTCAGGCCTCGACCGGCTTGCGCCGGAGCACTACCCGCTCGTAGAGCCGCTCCAGGGCGCTGGCGGTGCGCTCCCAGGTGTAGCTGCACCGCACCCGGTCCACCGCCGCGTGCCCGTACGCGAACCGCCCGGCGTTGTCGGCCAGCAGCCGGCGCAGCGTCACGCCCAGCGTGCGGACGTCGCCCGGGGGCACCAGCCGCCCGGTGACCTCGTCGACCACGGCGTCGGCGATGCCGCCCATCGCGTACCCGACCACCGGCACGCCGCAGGCCATCGCCTCCAGCGACACCCGGCCGGCGGAGGAGTAGTGCGGGGTGCAGGCGACCACGTCGGCCGAGCGGTACCAGGTGGCCATCTGGTCGTGCGGTACCGCCCCGACCAGCTTCACCTGGTCGGCGACCCCGGTCCGCTCGGCCAGCTCACGCAGCCGGCGGGCCTCGGCGTGGGTGGCCAGCTCCTCCGGCGGCGGCCGCCGGCGATGACCAGCTCGGCGTCGCCCACCAGGCGCATCGCCCGGATCAGGTCCTCCTGGCCGTGGCCGGGCGACAGCCCGCCGACGGAGAGGATGCGGGCCCGCTGGTCGCGGGGCGCTGCCTCGCCGTCGGGGTGGAACCGCTCGATGTCCACCCCGGCGGGGACCATCGCCACCGACGTGCGTTGCAGGCCCATCCGGGTCAGTTCGTCCACCTCGTCGTTGCACTGGGCGACCGCGATGTCCACCGCCCGGGTCAGCGCCCGCTCCAGCGGGATCCGCTCCCCCGGGCCGTCGTACTGCTGGCCGAGGTGGCGCAGCTGCTCGACGCCGAGGGAGTGGAAGGTCTGCACGACCGGGATGTCCGTCTCGCGTACCGCGTGGGCGGCGGCGAGGCCGCCGATCCAGTAGTGCCCGTGCACCACCTCGGGGGTCCACTCCGCGGCCCAGCGGTCGGCCAGCCACCGGCCGAACTCCGACACGTACGGCACCAGCTCGGCGGTGGGCGTGATCCTGGCCGGCCCGACGGGCACCCGTTCGAGGCGGTAGCCCTCCACCTCGACGACCTCCGGCAGGGCGGGGTCGTCCCGGCGCTCGTAGACCCGTACGTCGTGGCCGCGCCCGGCCAGCTCGGCGGCGACCCGGGCGATGTGCTCGTGGGTGCCGACGGCGGGGGCGTCCGCATGCCGGGCCGAGCCGGCGTGCGCGCAGACGAGGCCGACGCGCATGGTGCACCTCCATGCGATTCGTGAGGGATGGTCCTCCGGTCAGAGGGTCCCATTAACCTGACCCCGGCGAGCCGAAACCTGGCAGATCGGGAGCAGTCGGAACGCCGCCGGCCAGCCGTTCCGGGCACCCGGCCGGCGAGCCGTCGGCGGGCCCCCGCCCCCGGACTTTCCGCAGGTCCCCCGCGCCTTCGCGGCCGGTCCGGCCGGGCGAACGGAGGCCCGTACCCGGCCGTCCGGGGTGATCGGTTTACGCCACCGTCCAGCAGGGTGTCCGAAAGGCCGGGTTGGCCCCGGGATCGCCCCCGGGCGGTGTCGGGGCGGGACCGCCCGACCGCGGGTTCCGCCGATCGCCGGGGCGCCGCCCCGGCCCGGACGCCGGCCTCCCGCCGACCGCCGGTGCGGCCGACCCAGGCCCGGTGCCGATCCGTTGCCCACCCGGCCGCATGACCCACTCTGGTCGGGGTACCGACGAAGAATGCCGCTAACCCGAAGTCTCTCGGACGCCGTCGTGGTGGTCACCGGCGCCTCCAGCGGCATCGGTACCGCCACGGCCTACGCGCTGGCCCGCCGGGGCGCGGACATCGTCCTCGCCGCCCGCAGCGAGCCCGCCCTGGAGGACGTCGCCCGGCGCTGCCGGGAACTGGGCGGCCGGGCGCTCGCGGTGCCCACCGACGTGACCGACCCGGTGGCGGTCGAGGAACTGGCCGCCCGCGCCGCGGCCGAGTACGGCCGGATCGACGGCTGGGTGAACAACGCGGCGGTCAGCGCGGTCGGGCTCTTCGACGAGATCCCGGTGTCGGAGTTCCGCCGGGTGCTGGAGGTCAACCTGCTGGGCGCCGCCTACGGCATCCGTGCCGCGCTGCCCTGGCTGAGCCTCTCCGGCGGCGGGGTCGTGGTCAACAACGCCTCGGTGCTGGCCGAGGTGGCGATGCCCTACCAGTCGGCGTACAACGCCACCAAGCACGGCATCCGCGGGCTGGCCGACACGGTCCGGCAGGAGCTGCGGGTCACCGGCCGGGGCAACATCTCGATCTGCACCGTGCTGCCGGCCACCATCGACACCCCGTTCTTCCGGCACGCCGGCAACCACACCGGGCGCGAGCTGGTCCCGCCGCCGCCGGTGTACCCGCCCGAGATGGTGGCCGAGACCATCGTCCGGCTGCTGCGCCGCCCCCGCCGGGAGGCGTACGCCGGCGGCGCGGCCCGGCTGATCGGCCTGCAGTGGCGGCTCGCGCCGGCGCTGGCCGAGCGGGTCCTCGGCTGGTACGCCCACCGGACGCAGTTCGGGCCGTCGGGCGCGGCGGACAGCACCGGCAACGTCTTCCGCGCCGACGCCGAGGCGCAGCGCGAGGGCGGCTGGCACGGCCGACGCCGGCAGGTGGTGCGGGTGACCGCCGCGTTCGGGCTGGCCGCCGCCGGTACCGCGGTCGGCACGATGGCCGCGATGACCCGCCGCTCCCGGGCGGAGCGGCGATGACCGGCACGGAGCGGCCGGGTGCGCGCCCGGCCGCCGGCATGCACAATGGGACGATCATGCCGACGGACGCGCGATGCCTGGTGGAGGCGGACGAGTCGTCCGCGACCGTGCGGCTGAGCGGCGTGCTGGAGCCCACCGCCGCCGACCGGGTCCGCGACGCCCTGCTGGCGCGACTGAGCGACCGACCCGGCCCGATCGTGGTCGACGTGGCGCGGCTGCGCTCCACCGACGGCAGCGCCGCGCGACTGCTCACCGAGGTCCGCCGCGCGGTAGCCGACTGGCCCGCCGCCGACCTGCGGTGCTCGACCCGGCCGGCACGGTCACCGGCGTCGACGCGACCGGCTGCCGGTGTACGCGACCGCCGACGAGGCGACCGCCGCGCTGGCCCGTACCCCGATGGCGGCGCTGCTCGCCGCGGACCTCGCGCCCACGGTGGGTGCCGCCCGGCAGGCCCGGGCGATGATCGCCGACGGGTGCGCCCGCTGGGGCGTGCCGCAGCTGACCGAGCCGGCGTCCATCGCGGTGACCGAGATGGTCAACAACGTGGTGGCCCACGCGCGGACGCCGATGACGGTCCGGCTCGCGCCGCGGGACAGCTCGCTGCACCTCGCGGTCCGCGACCACTCCCCCCGGCAGCCCGCGTACGCCGGCCTGGCGCCGCTCACCTCGACCGGCGGCCGTGGCCTGCTGCTGATCGACACGGTGGCCCGGCGCTGGGGCAGCACCCCGGTGCCGAACGGCAAGGTGGTCTGGTGCGTGCTCCACGCCGAGGACGAAGCCGCGCGCCAGGGCTGACTCCTCCCCTTTCGTCCCGATCGCGGAGCCGGACCTCGGTTACCCGGGGCATGGCAGTGGGTAGTGATCAGTCATGCGCGACGACCAGTACCCGACCCCCGTCTCCGACCCAGAGGCGGAGGGCCTGCCCGACACCGCCGACGACGACTCCACCGCCAACGACGACGTCCTCACCGGCCGGGAGGCCGACGGCCCGGAGCCGGCCCAGCTGCCCGGCGACCGCACCCCGGTCGCGGTCGACAGCTTCGGCACCACCGCCGAGGAGCAGCTCGACGGGGAGTCGCTGGACTACAAGCTCCAGCGGGAGCAGTACGAGCGCCCCGCCGACGACCCGCTGGCCGGCCCGGTCGACCCGGACATCGCCGCCGAGGCGGACAGCGACGAGGCCGCCGCCGAGGCGCAGCTGGACGCCGACGTGATGAACCCCGGTCCCACCTCGGACCCGCACTCCCCGGTCTCCATCTACGACCACGGCAAGCTGGGCACCATCGCGGACTCCCAGGTGGGCCGGCTGGTCGAACCGGACGAGGGGGCGCACACCGACCAGGAGACCGACTCGGTCGCCTACGACGCGGGCTCGGCCGGCGGCGGGGCCACCGCCGAGGAGCTGGCGATCCACGAGACCCGGCCGCCGGAGTCGCACTGAGCCGGCCGCTCAGTCGTCGAGCCCGCGCTCGATCGCGTAGCGGGTCAGTTCGACCCGGTTGTGCAGCTGGAGCTTGCCGAGCGTGTTCTGAACGTGGTTCTGCACGGTGCGGTGCGAGAGCCCCAGCCGCTCGGCGATCTGCCGGTACGACAGCCCCTTGGCGACCAGACGCAGCACCTCGGTCTCCCGCTCGGTGAGCCGGGGTGCCGCGTCGTCCCGGCCCGACCGGGCCCCGCCGTCGGTGGCCAGCCGGCGGTACTCGCCGAGCACCAGTCCCGCCAGGCCGGGCGTGAAGACCGGCTCCCCGGCGGCGGTGCGGCGCACCGCGTCCAGGAACTCGGCCGGCGCGGCGGACTTCACCAGGTAGCCGGTGGCGCCGGCCTTCACCGCGTCCAGGACGCTCTGCTGCTCGCCGCTGGCCGACAGCATCAGCACCCGCACCTCGGGCAGCACGGCCCGCAGGCCCCGGATCACCTCGACCCCGGAGATGTCGGGCAGCTGGAGGTCGAGCACCACCACGTCGGGCCGGGCCGCCGCGGCCACCCGGACCGCCTGCCGCCCCTCACCACTGGTCGCCACCACCCGGTGGCCGGCCTCGGTGAGGTCGCGGGCCACCCCCTCCCGCCACATCGGGTGGTCGTCGACCACCATCACCCGTACCCCGGTCACCCGTCCTCCCTCGGTACCACCAGCTCCACCTCGGTGCCCTCCCCCGGCGCGGAGACGATCCGCACCTCGCCGCCGAGGTCGGCGATCCGGCCCCGGATCGACTGGCTCATGCCCAGCCGCCCCTGCCGGGCCGCCTCGACCAGCCGACCCTCGCCGATGCCCGGGCCGGCGTCGCGTACCGACACCGTCACCGTCTTCCCCTCGTCCTCGACCAGCACCCAGGCGCGCCCGTCGGCGTGCCGCCGCACGTTGTCCAGCGCCGCCGCGGTGGCGGCGGCCAGTTCCCGGGCCACCGGGGCGGGCAGCGGTACCGGGGTGGCCGGGGCGGAGACGGAGACCGTCGCCGA
>NZ_JAEVHN010000180.1:0-10805 GCF_016803375.1 Micromonospora sp. 4G55 | reverse complement strand
GCGGATGGGGGCGGCCGGTGCCGGTCCGGCTCCTCGCGGAGGATCGCCTCGTGGATCGCCTGGATCTCCGGTCCGGGCTCGATCCCCAACTCGTCGACCATCGACTCGCGGCCGTCGCGGTAGACGGCGAGCGCGTCCGGGCGCCGCCCCAGCGCGCTCAACGCCCGCATCAGCTGCCCCCGCATCCGCTCCCGGAACGGGTGGCGGCGGACCAGGTCGGTCAGCTCCGCGGCCACCTGCTCGGTCCGCCCCAGCAGCAGCTCGATCCCGGTGCGCTCCTCCACCGCGGTCAGTCGCAGCTCCTCCAGGCGGGCGGCCTCGCCGGCGAGCAGCTCGCTCTCCACACCGCCGAGGGCCGCGCCCCGCCACTGCCCGCCGGCGCGGCGGATCAGCTCGACGGCCTCCTCGTGGCGGCCGGCGGTGGCGGCCCAACGCCCCTGGGCGAGCATCTCCTCGAAGAGGTCGCGGTCGAGAGTGGCCGCACCGATGCGGATCAGGTAGCCGGGCGACCGGGTGACGATCGCGGTGCCGACGCCGCCGCCCAGCGACCGGCGCAGGGTGGAGACGTACGTCTGGAGCACGGCGCGGGCGGTGCCCGGCGGCCCGTCGCCCCAGATGACGTCGACCAGCCGCTCCGCCGGCACCACGTGCCCATGCTCGACCAGCAGGGCGGCGAGCAGCGTGCGCGGCTTGACGCCGCCGAGCTGGACCGGATGATCGGCGATGGTGGCCTCGACGGGCCCGAGCAGGCGGAACTCCATTACCACACCGTCCCCCGTGACAGTTGGCGAGCCTGATCGACGATCTTATGTGGCTCATCGACCGAGGTGGATCGGCCGTTCGGTTGACCCCGGGTGCGCGGGTCGCCACCCGAGGTGATCACGGTCGGCGACCGGCGAGGTCACCCCGACGCGCGCGGGATCGGCGAAGATGGGGACGCGACTGTCGGAGGGAGACGGGGATGAAGGCGATCGTCTACGAGGAGACCGGCGACCCCTCGGTGCTGAAGCTGGTGGACCGGCCGGTGCCGGAACCCGGGCGCGGCGAGGTGCTGGTCCGGGTGGCCGTCTCCGGGGTGAACCCGACCGACTGGAAGGCTCGCCGGCAGTGGCCGCTGCCGGCCGGCTGGCAGACCCCCGGCCAGGACGGCGCCGGGGTCATCGAGGCGGTCGGCGAGGGCGTCGACCAGATCCTGATCGGCAAGCGGGTGTGGCTCTGGGAGGCCGCCTGGCAGCGCCCCTGGGGCACCGCAGCCGAGTACACCGTGGTCCCGGTCCGCCAGGCGGTAGGCCTCGGTTCCGCCGACTTCGACCTCGGCGCCTGCCTCGGCATCCCGTTCCTCACCGCGCACCGCTGCCTCACCGCCGGGGAGTACATGCCGACCAAGCTGCACGCCGGTGCGCTCAGCGACCATGTGGTGCTGGTGCAGGGCGGCGCGGGCGCGGTGGGCAACGCCGCGATCCAGCTCGCGCGCTGGGCGGACGCCTGCGTGATCACCACCGTCAGCAGCCCGGAGAAGGCGCAGTTCGCGGCGGCGGCCGGCGCGTCCTTCGTGATCAACTATCGGGAACAGGACGTGGTCGAGGAGGTCCGCAAGATCGCCCCCGACGGGGTGCACACCATCGTCGAGGTCTCCGCCGCCCGCAACGCCGCCACCGACGTCCAACTGCTCCGCCCCGGCGGCGCGGTCTGCGTGTACGCCGACGACGGGGGCGCCGAGGTCACCCTGCCGATCCGGCCGCTCATGGTGCCCAACGCCCGCTGGCAGTTCGTGCTGGTCTACACCGAGCCGGCGGCGGCCAAGGCGCGGGCGGTCACCGACGTGGCCGCGGCGGTGGCCCAGGGCGGCGTACGGGTGGGCGGGGAGGTCGGCCTGCCCCTGCACCACTACCCGCTGGGAGACACGGCTGCCGCGCACCAGGCGGTGGAGGATTCGGTGGTCGGAAAGGTGCTGATCACCACCAGCGCGCAGTGACGCTACTCGGCGCGCGCCTGGGCGACGGAGGCGCGGACCAGCTCGGTCAGCACGTCGAGATCGACGTCGGCGAGCCGCTTGACGTAGAGGCAGCCCTTGCCGGCGGTGTGCCGGCCCAGCCGGGCCAGTAACTGCTCCTTCTCGGGGAATCCCTCACCGAGGTAGAGGGTGGTGGCCGCCTTGCGCGGCGAGAACCCGACCAGGAACCAGTCCAGCTCGCGACCGCTGGCGTAGCGCAGGTGCCGCTGCCCGAAGCCGACGATGGCGTCCCCCCACATGGTCGGCGGCTCGCCGGTGACCTGCCGCATCAGGTCGCGGACGGCGATGGCGTCGCGGCGGCGGGTCTCGTCCGGCACGGCGGCGAGGAAGTCGTCCACGCTGGCGGCGGTCGGGGCGGTCTTCAGGGTTGCCATGACGTCTCCGGTACTCGACGGCGGGCCGGCCCGGGGGCGGCCGGTTCAGCCCGGAGCCTACGAGCCGACACCGACACCGAAGCCGCGTGAGCTGGGCGGATTTCCTCGTCAGCGGGACAGAGGCGAACATGTTTCGCAAGAATGACTGTTGCGGGTCGCCCCGCAAAAAGCGGGCGGCCCCGGCGCGGTGCGAACGCCGGGGCGCCCCTGGGGAGGGATGCTTCTCAAGGAGTACGTCCCTGCCCCTTACGGCGACGAGCCGCCGGAAAACGTTACGGCCCGGTCAGTTCCCGCACCTCCAGCCCGCCGTCGGCGTAGCGGGACCGGACCACCTTCTTGTCGAACTTGCCGACGCTCGTCTTCGGCACCGCGTCGATGAACGCCCACCGCTCCGGCAGCTGCCAGTGCGCCACCGACTTCGCCAGGAACGCCCGCAGCTCCTCCGCGGTCACCGAGGCGCCCTCGCGGATCACCACGGTGGCCAGCGGACGCTCGTCCCACCGCTGATCGGGCACCCCCACCACGCAGGCCTCCTGCACGTCGGGGTGAGCCATCAGCGCGTTCTCCAGCTCCACCGAGGAGATCCACTCCCCGCCCGACTTGATCACGTCCTTGGCCCGGTCGGTGAGGGTGATGTAGCCGTCCGGCGAGAGGGTGCCCACGTCACCGGTACGCAGCCAGCCGTCGCGGAACTTCTCCTCGTCCGGGGTGTCGTCCCCGACGTACCGAGCGGTCACCCACGGGCCCCGGACCTCCAGCTCGCCGACGGACGTCCCGTCGGCGGGCAGCGGCTCGCCCAGCGGGCCGACGATCCGCGCGGCCACCCCGGCCGGCACCCGGCCCTGGGTGTAGCGGTAGCGCCAGGCGTCGTCACCGGTGGCGCCGGCCGGGGGCCGGGACACCGAGCCCAGCGGGGACATCTCGGTCATCCCCCAGGCGTGGATGACCTCGATCCCGTGCCGCTCGGCGAACGCGTGCATCAGCGCGGGCGGGCAGGCCGAACCGCCGACGATCACCTCCGTCAGCGAGGAGGTGTCCACGTCGTGATTGTCCAGATAGGACAGCAGGTCGTTCCAGATGGTCGGCACCGCGCCGGCCAGGGTGGGCCGCTCGGCGGCGATCATCTCGGCGATCGGCGCGGCCTGGAGGAACCGGTCCGGCATGATCAGCGACGCGCCGGAGAGGAAGGCCGCGTACGGCAGGCCCCACGACATCGCGTGGAACATCGGCACGATGGCCAGTTCCCGGTCGACCGGACCGAGGCCGAAGCCCTCCGGCATGCAGACCTGCAACGAGTGCAGGTAGATCGAGCGGTGCGAGTAGGCCACGCCCTTGGGGTTGCCGGTGGTGCCGGAGGTGTAGCAGAGGGCGGCGGCGTCCCGCTCGTCCACCTCGGGCCACTGGTAGCTGTCGGGGCGGCCGGCCAGCAGCTCGTCCCAGTGGTGCACGGTGATCCGGTCGCCGGCCGCCGCGACCAGCGGGGCGGGGTCGCCGCCGCCGACCACCACCACGTGTTGCACCGTGGTCATCTCGCCGAGCACCCGGGCCAGCAGCGGGATCAGCGTCGAGTCGACCAGCACCACCCGGTCCTCGGCGTGGTTGGCGATGTAGGCGACCTGGTCCGGGAAGAGCCGGATGTTCAGGGTGTGCAGCACTGCGCCCATGCTGGGCACCGCGAAGTACGCCACCAGGTGCTCGTTGTTGTTCCACATGAAGGTGGCGACCCGTTCGTCGCCGGTCACCCCGCACTCGTCGCGCAGGGCATGGGCCAGCCGGGCGGCGGCGCGGCCGACCTCGGCGTACGACATCCGGCGGGGCTCGGCGCCGGTCCACGTGACGACCTCTGCCGTGCCGTGCACGGTGGAGCCGTGTTCGAGGATCCGAGCGACCTGGAGGGGGGCGTCCATCATCGTGCTACGCATGGGTAACAAGCTAGTGTCGCCGGTCACAGGTTGGGAACCCCCGGAACACCGGAGGCACCCCCGGGAAGCTGCGTAAATTGTCCGGGTGAGCATCTCGTGGGCCGACTCGTACGTGGGGCAGCTGCGCGCCCTGGCCGGTGACCGGACGCTGATGTTCGTCGGGGCCCGGGCCGTGGTCCGCGACAACGCGGGCCGGGTGCTGCTGATTCAGCGTTCCGACAACGGCCACTGGGCCCTGCCGGCGGGCGCGATGGAGCTGGGCGAGTCGATCGCCGACTGCGCGGTACGCGAGGTCCGCGAGGAGACCGGGCTGCGCGCGCTGCGGGTCAGCGCGTTCGCCCTCTACACCGGGCCGGACCGCACCCACACCAACATGTACGGCCACACCTACCAGATCTTCACCGCCGCGTTCCGGGTCGAGGACTGGGACGGCGACCTGGTCCGGATCACCGACGAGACGACCGACGCCGGCTTCTTCCCCCGCGACGCGTTCCCCTCGCCGCTGTCGGCCTCGGTCCCGGAGACCCTCGCCGACCTCGACGTCTTCGAGCAGACCAACCGGCTCATCCTCAAGTAGTCCCGACCGCGGCCGGCTCGGGTCGGCTGGGCGCGACCGCCTCCGCCCGCGCGCCGGTGCGTTCGGCGCCGATGCCGGCGGCCACCACGAAGGCGATCCCGACCACCGCCCCGACGCCCGGCACCTGGTACAGCGCCACCAGGCCGATGACCAGCGCGATCGCCGGCTCCAGGCTCATCAGCGTGCCGAAGGCGGCGGTGGTGAGCCGGCGCAGGGCGAGCAGTTCCAGCACGAACGGCACCACCGGCAGCAGCACCGCCAGCCCCAGCCCGGCCAGCAGCACCGGCCAGGTGAGGTCGCCGAGGACGCCCGGCCCGACCACCACGGTGGCGACCACCGCGGCCACCGGCATCGACACCGCCAGGCCGCGGATGCCCGAGACCTCGTCGCCGACCCGCTGGGTGAGCAGGATGTACGCCGCCCAGCAGGCACCCGCCGCCAGCGCGAAGCCGACGCCCACCAGATCCGCCCCGCCGCGCCACGGCTCGGTGAGCAGCAGGACCCCCACGGCGGCGAGCGCCGGCCAGAGCTTCGTCCCGCCCCGGCCCCGGGCCACCGCCACCCCGAGCGGGCCGAGGAACTCCAGCGCGCTCGCCGTACCCAGCGGCAGGCGGGCCACCGCGGCCATGAACAGGATGGTCACCCCGGCGGTCACCACGCCGAGCGCGACACAGGCCAGCAGGGCACGCCGGGTGAAGCCGGACGGACGGGGGCGGACCAGGACCACCAGCAGCAGTCCGGCCCAGGCCAGCCGCAGCCAGGCCGCTCCGTCGGGCCCCACCTCGTCGAAGAGGGAGACCGAGGCGGCCAGACCGAGCTGGACGAAGAGCATCGACGCGAGCGCCATCGACGCGCCGGTACGGGTGGGAGCCATGCCCCCAGTAGAGCCGCTACCTACCGTTCATGTCCACGTGACTTTGCTGGACGTACCGTTCGGCGATGATGAACAATCGTGGCGTGGACCTGCGCCGACTGCGACTGCTGCGCGAGCTGGCCCGGCTGGGCTCGATGCGCGAGGTCGCCGACGAGCTGGGCGTCACCACGTCCACGGTGTCGCAGCAGCTCGCCGCGCTCTCCCGCGAGGTCGGCGCGCCGCTGATCGAGCCGCAGGGCCGCCGGGTGCGACTCACCCCCGCCGGGCGGCGGCTGGCCGAGCACGCGGTGACCATCCTCGCCGCCGTCGAGGCGGCCCGGCTCGACCTCGACCCGCGGGCCGAGCCGGCCGGCACCGTCCGGGTCGCCGGCTTCGCGACCGCCGTCCGCCGGTCGCTGCTGCCGGTCACCGTCGACCTCGCGGCGCGCCACCCGCAGGTCCGGCTGCGCATCCACGAGCACGAACCGGCCGAGGCGTTCGCGCTGCTGGCGACCGACGACGTCGACCTCGCTCTGACGTACGACTACAACCTCGCGCCGGCACCCGTCGACCGCACGCTGGAGGCGATCCCGCTCTGGTCGGCGCCGTGGAGCCTCGGCGTGCCGGCCGACGCCGTCCCGGACGTCCCGGGTGACGCCGCCGGCGTCTTCGACCGCTTCCGGGACCGCAGCTGGATCGTCAACTCCCGCTACACCGCCGACGAGGTGGTCGTCCGGACCATCGCCTCGATGGCGGATTTCGAACCCCGGATCGAACACCGCGCGGACAGCCTGGAACTCGTCCAGGACCTGATCGTCGCCGGCCTCGGCGTCGGGCTGCTCCCCGCCGACCAGCCGACCGTTCCCGGCGTACGCCTGCTCCCGCTCACCGGCCCGGAGGCCCGGCTGCGCTCGTACGCGGTCACCCGCCGGGGCCGGACCGCCTGGCCCCCGCTCGCCCTGATCCTCGACCTGCTCGCGGCCGTACCGTCATAGCCGCCGCCTGCGTCAGAGCATGGTCTGCGACTTCGCCTCCATGTCGGCGGCGGCCTCCTCCTTCGACTCCTTCGGCAGCGGCTTGCCACCGGGGGCGGCAGCCTTGCCACCGAGCGGGTCGGCGCCGCCGGTCGCGCCCTGCGGGCCGGTCCCGCGCAGCTGATCGTCCGGCAGGGCCAGGGTGACCACCACCGCCAGGACGGCGATCAGGCCGGCCGTCAGGAAGACCATGTCCAGCGAGTCGACGAAGGCACCCTGGATGGCGGCCCGTACCGGCCCCGGCAGCGCCAGGATGGTCGCCGGGTCGTTGATCGAGATGTCGGCCCCACCACTGGCCACGACGGCGGCGCGCTGCTCCGGGGGCAGCTGGGCGATCGCGGCCGGCAGCCGGTCGGCGAGCTGCGCGGTCAGCCGGGAGGAGAGCACCGCGCCGAGGATCGCCACCCCGAACGAGCCGCCCAGCGACCGGAAGAACGTCGCCGACGAGGTCCCCGCGCCCAGGTCGCGGACGTCGACCGCGTTCTGCACCGCGAGGATCAGCGACTGCATGCACAGGCCCAGCCCGACGCCGATCACCACCATGAAACCGAACGCCACCCAGAGCGAGGTCTCCACCTCCAGCCGGGTGAAGAGCAGCATGCCGGCCAGCAGCACCACCGAGCCGACCACCGGGAACCACTTGTACCGGCCGATCCGGCTCATCGCCCGGCCGGTGAGGACCGAGGTGACGATGATGCCGGCCATCATCGGCAGCATCAGCAGACCGCTGCGGGTCGGCGAGGCGCCCTTGACGATCTGGAGGTAGAGCGGGATGAAGATGATCGACCCGAACATCACCAGACCGAGCACGAAGCCCGCCGAGTTGGCCAGCGCGAAGGTGGCGCTGCGGAACAGCCGCAGCGGCAGGATCGGCTCGGCGACCCGGGCCTCCTGCACCACGAAGAGCACCCCGAGGACCGCCCCGGCGACGAAGAGCCCGATGATCACCCCGGAGTCCCAGGCGTACTCGTTGCCGCCCCAGCTCAGCGCGAGCAGCAGGGCGCTCACCCCGGCCACCAGCAGCCCGGCGCCGAGCCAGTCGATCGCGTGCTCCCGCCGCTCGAACGGGATCAGCCGCATGACGTGGTAGCAGACCACGATCGCCAGGATCGCCAGCGGCACGTTGATGTAGAAGATCCACCGCCAGTTCGTCTCGGCGAAGTACCCGCCGACCAGCGGCCCGGCCACCGACGACAGGCCGAAGACCGCGCCGAAGAGTCCCTGGTAGCGGCCCCGCTCCCGGGGCGAGACCACGTCCGAGATGATGGTGAACGCCAGCGTCATCAGGCCGCCCGCGCCGATGCCCTGGATGCCCCGGGTGACGATCAGCTGGGTCATGTCCTGCGACAGGCCGGCCAGCAGCGAGCCGAGCAGGAACGTGCCGATCGAGAAGAGAAAGACCGGTCGGCGGCCGTACAGGTCGGCCATCTTGCCGTACAGCGGGGTGGAGGCGGTGGAGGCGAGCAGGTACGCGGTCACCACCCACGAGTAGTGGTTGATGCCGCCCAACTCCCCGACGATGGTGGGCAGCGCCGTACCGACGATGGTCTGGTCGAGCGCGGCCAGCAGCATCCCGGTCATCAGGCCGAACATCAGCAGGCGGATCTGGCGGGCGTGCAGCACCGGGCGGCCCTGGGCTTCCGTGGTCATCCCGCCTTCTATCCAGGACCGCGCGGAACATGCGCCCCGGGCGGGAAAACCCGTCGACAGGCCGGCTGACGCTCGGCGACCATGCCGCCCGTGAGACTGCTTCGCCGGCTGGCCCTGGACCTCACGCCGCTGCGTACCTCGCGGGACTTCCGGCTGGTCTTCGCCGCGGCGGGGGTGTCCGGCTTCGGGTCGTTCATCACCTACGTGACGCTGCCGTACCAGGTGTACCAGCTCACCGGTGATCCGCTGCTGGTCGGCCTGCTCGGCGTCTGCGAGCTCGTACCCCTGCTCCTGATGGCCTTCGTCGGCGGCGCGCTCGCCGACTACCTGGACCGGCGGCGGCTGGTGCTCGGCGGCGAGATCGGCTTCACGCTGCTCTGCGGGGTGCTGCTGGTCAACTCGCTGTCGGCGGCGCCGCACCTGTGGCTGCTGTACGTGGTGGCGGCCGCGACCGCGGCGCTGGACGGGGTGCAGCGCCCGGCCATGGAGGGGCTCACCCCCCGGATCGTCGCGCCCGACGAGATCCCGGCGGCGGGCGCGCTGAACTCGCTGCGGATGGACGTGGCCCAGCTCGGCGGCCCGGCCGTCGCCGGCGTGCTGATCGCCTCCGTGGACCTGGCCTGGGTGTACGCCATCGACCTGGCCACCTTCGCGTTCTCGCTGGCCTGCCTGGCGCTGGTCCGGGCGGTCCCGCCACCGCCGGCCGCCGACCGGCCGTCGCTGCGCTCGGTGGTCACCGGCCTGCGGTACGCCCGCAGTCGCCCGGAACTGCTCGGCACCTACCTGGTCGACATCAACGCGATGTTCTTCGGGATGCCGCAGGCGCTCTACCCGTTCATGGCCGAGAAGCTGGGTGGCCCGGCGGTGCTCGGGCTGCTCTACGCCGCCCCGGCGGCCGGCTCGCTGCTCGCCACGGTCAGTTCCGGCTGGGTGAAGCACGTGCACCGGCACGGGCTGATGGTGGTGCTGGCGGCCGGAGCGTGGGGGCTGGCCGTGATCGGCTTCGGGCTGGCCGGCTGGCTCTGGTTGGCGCTGCTGTTCCTGGTGCTGGCCGGCGCGGCCGACATGGTCTCCGGCCTGTTCCGGATGACCATCTGGAACCAGACGATCCCCGACCACCTGCGCGGCCGGCTCGCCGGCATCGAGATGCTGTCGTACTCGACCGGCCCGCTGCTCGGACAACTCCGCTCCGGCCTGGTCGCCCGCACGCCACTGGGCGTGACCGGCTCGATCGTCTCCGGCGGCGTCCTCTGCGTCCTCGGCACCATCGCCCTGGCCGCCGCCCTCCCCGCCTTCCTCCGCTACGACGGCCGCGACGGCCTGGCCCGCAAACAGGCCGAAGACGCCGCCTGGGCCACCACCGCCCCCACCCGCGTCACCCCCGACCCGGCCCGTTGACCATGAAGTTGTTGTCCTGACACGCCGGGCCGGCCGACAACAACTTCATGATCAACGGAGGCGGTGGGGCCCGAATGCCCAGAACGTGCGCGCGGGGGGTGGGTATGTTTGGCGCGGGGCGCTCGGGGGAGTCGGGAAGGCATGGCAGGAGCAGCAGCGGAACAGCGCCGGCTCGCCACCGTCGTGGAGAGCTGGCTCGGGCGCCCGGTCCTGGTCGTCGGGGACGCCATGCTGGACGAGTGGCGGTTCGCCGAGTCCGACCGGCTCTGCCGCGAGGCGCCCGCCCCCGTCCTCACCCTGCGCCGGCGCATCTCCGCCGCCGGCGGCGCCGCCAACACGGCGGTCAACATCGCCACCCTCGGCGGCCGGGCGCTGCTGGTCGCCCCGGTCGGCGCCGACGTGGCCGGCGACGAACTGCACGACTGCCTGGACCGGGCCGGGGTCTGGGACCGTACGGTCAGCGAGCCGCACCGGCCGACGCCGGTGAAGCGGCGGATGCTCGCCGGCAACCAGATCCTGCTCCGGGAGGACTCCGGCGACCCGGAGGACGCGCTCGACGACGACGGCGTGCGGGACCTGCTCACCGCGCTGGACTGCGCGACCGAGGAGCTGAAGGCGGCCGCCGGTGGCGCCACGCCCACCCTGGTGGTCTGCGACTACGGCCTGGGCGCACTGCCCGCGCCGGTGCGCGCCTGGCTGGTCGCCAACCGCGAGCGCTACACCACGGTCGCGCTGGACGCGCACGACCTGGCCGACTGGCGGGGCCTCGCCCCGACCGTGGTGACCCCGAGCTTCGCCGAGGCGACCCGGCTGCTGGCCCGCGCCGCCGCCGGCTTCGGCGCCGCGCCCCGACTGGCGGGGCCTCGCCCCGACCGTGGTGACCCCGAGCTTCGCCGAGGCGACCCGGCTGCTGGCCCGCGCCGCCGCCGGCTTCGGCGCCGCGCCGCGTCCCGCCGGACGGACCGCCGCCGGCCCGGACCTGC
>NZ_JAEVHN010000179.1:0-10818 GCF_016803375.1 Micromonospora sp. 4G55 | reverse complement strand
GCTACCACGGCGACACGTTCCACCCGATGAGCGTCTGCGACCCGGAGGGCGGCATGCACCACCTCTGGGGCGACGTGCTGCCCCGGCAGGTCTTCGCGCCCGTTCCGCCCGGTGGCTTCGACGACCCGCCCGACCCGGCGTACGTGGCGGCGCTGACCGACGCGGTGGAGCGGCACGCCGACGAGCTGGCCGCGGTCATCGTCGAACCGGTGGTGCAGGGCGCCGGCGGGATGCGCTTCCACCACCCGGAGTACCTGCGGGTGCTGCGCGAGGTGACCCGGGCGCACGGGGTGCTGCTGGTCTTCGACGAGATCGCCACCGGCTTCGGCCGTACCGGCGCCATGTTCGCCGCCGAGCACGCCTGCGGACGCTGCTGCGCGCGGTGGTGCCGTTGGAGGCCGACGAGGGCGGGATGCAGCGCAGCGCCGCCGCCGGGGCCGCCTTCGGCGCGGTGGCCGTCGCCCCGGTCGGAGACGACGCGGCGCTCGCGGTGCTGCTGGTGCACGAGGTGCAGCACCTCAAGATGCACGCGGTGCTGGACGTGTGCGACCTGTTCGACCGGCACGACCGGCGCCGGCTGACCGTGCCCTGGCGGGCGGACCCGCGACCGGTGGAGGGCGTCCTGCACGGCACGTACGCCCACCTGGCCGTCGCCGACGTGTGGCGTCGCCGGCCCGGCGGCGCGGCGGCGACCACCTTCCGCCGCTACCGCGACTGGACCGACGGCGCCCTCGACGCGCTGCTCGACCTCGGCGCGCTGACCGCCGCCGGCGAGCGGTTCGCGCACCGGATGCGCGACACACTGGACAGCTGGTCGTGACCCCCGATGCCGCCGCGGTCACTGCTCCGGGCACCGATCGGCCGAGGCGCGGGTGACGGGGACACCCGGTATTGCGTACGCCGATACTGTGGACGGTTCAGGATGTCCGACGTCGGGCGGGAGCGGCAGGTGACCGAGGAAGAGTTCCGGGTCGACCGTCCGCGCCCGTGTTCTTCCTCAGCTACGCCCGGACGAAGAACCGGGTCGCCGCGCCCCCGCGGGACACCAACAGCAAGGTGTTCCAGCTCTTCGTCGACCTCTCCGACCACGTGGTCGAGCTGCTCGGCCTGCCCCCGGGGCGCCCGGCCGGCTTCATGGACCGGATGATCGACGGCGGGCAGCTCTGGACGGAGGACCTGGCCTTCGCCGCCGGTCACAGCCAGGTCTTCATTCCGCTGATCTCGCCGCAGTACCTCAACAGCGCCTGGTGCGCCCGCGAGTGGGACGCCTTCGCCCGCCGCCGGTTCACCCTGCGCCCCGGTGCGGCGGCCACGCCGGGGGAGACCCCGATCATCCCGGTCAACTGGTCGGTCGTGGAGCGGCAGCGGGTGCCGCCGGTCGTGTCGCAGCGGCAGATGTTCACCCCCACCCGGTTACCCTCGGACATCGCCCCGCAGTACCACGACGAGGGCATCTACGGCCTGCTCAGCCTCGGCAAGAACGGCAAGGACGCCTACGACGCGGTGGTGTGGCGCCTGGCGCAACGGGTCGCCCGGGCGTACCACACGCACTGGGTGCAGGCCCAGGTCCCCGCCGACCTGCAGCAGCTCCGCGCGACGTTCGAGGAGGTCGGGCATGACCTGGTCTGACGCTTCCTCGTCCGGCGCGCCGCCGGGCCGGCAGACGTACTTCTTCCTCAGCTACGCCCACTCGGTGCCGCTGTCCGCGTCGGCCCGCCCCGACACCGACTTCTGGGTCAACCGGTTCTTCCAGGACCTCGGCGCCGTCGTGCGACGCGGCGCCCGCCGCACCGGCGAGCTGGACGTGGGGTTCTTCGACGGGCTGGTCAGCCCCGGCGCCGACCTCAAGCAGACGCTCACCGACGCGCTCAGCGTCGCCCACGTCTTCGTGCCGCTCTACTCGCCCAAGTACTTCAGCAACGCCTGGGCGGTCGGCGAGCGGGACTCGTTCCGCAGCCGGCTCACCCGGCTGACGCCCGGCCGGGCCGCGCGGCACATCCTGCCGGTGCTCTGGCTGCCCCTGTCGCCCTGGGAGGAGCGGCCCGAGACGGCGCAGGCGCTGGAACTGGTCCGCGACGGCGCCGAGCGGGCCGACTACGCCGAGAACGGGCTGCGGGCGCTGTGCAAGCTCAGCGCCTACCGCCGGCAGTACGAGAGCATCCTGTCCGTGCTCGCCGACCGGATCATCACGGTGGCCGAGAGCGAGCCGCTCGCCCCGTCCCGCGCCGCGACGGTGACCAGCCACCCGGTGACCGACAGCGGGGAGACCGCGCTGGTGGTCACCACGCTCACCCCGCACGACCCGCGCTGGCGGCCGTACGGCGACCAGCACGAGCTGGCCGTCGCCGACTACGTCGCGGCCACCGGCGAGCGGCTGGGCCTGTCCACCCGGGTGGTCGCCTTCGCCGACGCCCGCGCCCAGGCGCCGCAGTGCCCCACCGTCGTGCTGGTGGACGCCGCCATCGGCGCCGAGGCCGCGCGCGACGCGGTCGACGGGCTGCCCCGCTGGGCGGTGCCGCTGGTCATCGCCGCCGACGGTGCGCGTGGCGAGACGACGCCCGAGGCGATCGCCGGTACGTTGCAGGACGCGCACTTTCCGCAGGTGCTGCCGGTGCGGGACATCGCGGAGTTCGAGCGCTGCGCGCCGCAACTGGTGATCGAGGCCCGTAAGCAGTTCCTCCGACACGGTCCGGTCGATCCGCCCGACGGCCCGGCCGTGCCCCGGCCGAGCCTGCGTCCGGCCGGCGCATCAGACGTAGGGCGAGGGAAGGAAGACCGATGACGGGACCGCGCGATGGCCAGGTCGTCACCTTCTACTCATACAAGGGTGGCACCGGTCGCACGATGGCGCTGGCCAACACGGCCTGGATCCTGGCCGCGAACGGGCAGCGGGTGCTCGTCGCCGACTGGGACCTGGAATCCCCCGGCCTGCACCGGTTCTACGCGCCGTTCCTCGACCCGGAGCAGGTCGCCTCCACCGGCGGGGTGATGGACCTGATCCTGGAGTACGAGTGGGAGAACGCCCGGCGCCGCGCCGAGTCCGACGCCGCCGCCCGCCCCGGTGACTGGCACCGCCAGTTCGCCCGGGTGCACAAGTACGCCTTCTCGGTGAACTGGGAGTTCCCCGGCGGCGGCAGTCTCGATTTGCTGCTCGCCGGCCGGCACAACCCCGACTACGCCACCAGCGTCACCGGCCTGAACTGGGACAACTTCTACAACCGCCTCGGCGGCGCGCAGTTCTTCGACGCCTTGCGCGAGGACATGAAGCGGCACTACGACTACACGCTGATCGACAGCCGTACCGGCATCAGCGACGTCGCCGAGATCTGCACCATCCACCTGCCGGACGTGCTGGTGGACTGCTTCACCCTCAGCGACCAGGGCATCGACGGCGCCTCGGCGGTCGCCCGCCGGGTCCGGGGCTACGAGGGACGCCGCGCGCGGCGGGTGCTGCCGGTGCCGATGCGGGTCGACGACGGGGAGAAGGGCAAGCGGGACGCCGGCCGGACGCTGGCGATGCAGCGCTTCGCCGGCCTGCCCAGCGGCATGACCGACGCCGAACGCCAGGAGTACTGGCTGACGGTCGAGGTGCCCTACCGGGCGTACTACGCCTACGAGGAGACGCTGGCGACCTTCGGCGACGAGCCGGGCGGCCGGACCACGCTGCTGTCCGCGTACGAGACGTTGACCAGCCACATCACCAACGGCCGGATCGGCTCGCTGCCTCGGCTCGACGAGGCGCTGCGCCGGCAGACCGTCCAGCGCTTCGAGCGCAAGCCGGCCGTCCCCGACGAGCTGATCGTGCTGCGGCACGCCGCCGAGGACCAGGCCTGGGCGGAGTGGGTGCAGGCGGTGCTCACCGGCGCGGACCTGCGGGTGCTGACCGTCGCGCCGGGCGCCGTCGCGCCGGTGAAGGCCGACACCGCCTCCCGCGAGCTGCGGTTGGTCTCCCGGGCGTACGTCGCCGCGCGGGACCGGCTCGGCCCGGACGTCGTCGGGCGCGGCGGCGCCACCCTGGCCGTGCACCTCGACGACACCCCGCCCGCCCCGGACGTCCCCGTCGGCAGCTGGACCTCGGTGCACAGCCGGAGCGTCGAGGCCGCCACCGAGCAACTGCTCAAGCTCGTCGGGCGGCCCACCGGCGACGGCGGGCGGGGCCTGCCGGGCGCCCGCTTCCCGGCCGTCGGGGCGGAGGTGTTCAACCCGCCCGGGCGCAACGTCCGCTTCACCGGCCGCGAGCAGCTGCTGCGCCGGCTGCGCGAGGAGCTGAAGGCCGGCGGCAACGAGCGCACCCCGGTGGCGCTGCTCGGCGGCGCCGGCATCGGCAAGACCCAGCTGGCCATCGAGTACGCGCACCGCTTCCGCGGCGCGTACGACATCGTCTGGTGGATCGACGCGGACCCGCCGCAGTTCGTCGATGTGCAGGTGTCCGACCTCGGCCGCGAACTCGGCCTGCCGGAGCTGCCGACCATCCCGGAGAAGACCCGGGCCGTGCGGCAGTGGCTCAGCCGCGCCGAGCGCCACGAGGACGGCGGCCAGCCACCCCGGTGGCTGCTGGTGTTCGACAACGCCGACCAGTACGAGCACGTCAAGGACTTCCTGCCGCAGGGCAACGGGCACGTCCTGGTCACCACCCGCAACCCGGACTGGGGGGACCTGGCCCGGGCGGTGGACGTGGAGGCGTTCCAGCGGACGGAGAGCGTGTCGCACCTGCGCGCCCGCATCGGCGAGCAGCTGATGAGCGTCGCCGAGGCCGAGCAGGTCGCCGAGGCGGTGGAGAACATCCCGATCCTGGTCGCGATGGCCGGCGCCTGGCTGGCCGACACCGGCACCCCGGTGGGCGACTACCTGGCCGGGCTGGAGCGCACCGGCCCGGAGACCGACGTGTGGGGCCACTCCCTGCAGCGGCTCAAGGAGCAGTCCGCCGGCGCGTACCGGCTGCTCCAGCTCTCCTCGGTGCTGGCGCCGGAGATCTCCCTGGACCTGCTCTACGGCGACCAGGTGGCCCGGGTCATCGCGCCGCACGACCCGGTGGTGGCGGCCCGGGTCGCCGACCGGGTGTCCGAGCGGGACATCGCGGCGGCCCTGGTGCAGCGGATCAACCGGCTCGCGTTGATCAAGGTGGACCTGCACGCCCAGCGGGTGCAGGTGCACCGCCTGCTCCAGGCCGCGCTGCGGGTCCGCATGTCCGACACCGAGCTGAACGAGATCAAGCACGACGTGCACCGGATCCTCGCCGGGTCGCGCCCGTCGGGCGAGGTGGAGGACCCGGCCGTGCAGGACCGGTTCCGCATCCTCTGGCCGCACCTGGACGGCTCCGACGCCGTCTCCTGCCAGGACGACAACGTCCGCCAGCTGGTGATCGACCGGATCCGGTACATCTACCTCAACGGCGGCTTCGAGCAGGGCGAGCAGTACGCGCGGCAGGCCGACAAGACGTGGTCGACGCGGCTGGAGGAGCTGTCACCGGACTCGCCGCCGCACCGGGCGCTGCGGGTGCAGCTGCTGCACCTGCGGTTCAACTGGGCGAACCTGCTGCGCGGCCTGGGCCGGTTCGAGGAGGCCCGCCAGCTCGACGAGGACACCCTGCGCCAGCAGGAGGAGCTGATCGGCGCCAGCCACCCGTACACGCTGATGACGGCCGGCAGCTACGCCGGCGACCTGCGGGCCCTCGGCCGCTACCGGGAGGCGCTGGAGCGGGACCTGCGCACCTACTCCGCCTCGGTGGAGGTGTTCGGTGAGGACAACCGGCGCACGCTGGTCGCCGCCAACAACCTGGCCGCCTCCTACCAGCTGATGGGCCAGTTCGCCCGCTCGCGGGAGCTGGACGAGAGCACCTACCGCCGGCTGCGGCTGGTGCTCGGCGCCGAGCATCCGCGGACCCTCTTCTCCGCCAGCAACCTGGCTCGGGACCTGCGCGAGGTCGGCGAGTACGAGCGGTCGGTGTCGCTGCTGCGGGGCGTGGTGGAGGGCTACCGTCGGCTCTTCGGCGAGCACTCCCGTGACGCGCTCGTCGCCCAGGCCAACCTCGCCGTCTCGCTGCGCAGCACCGGGGAGATCGACGAGGCGGCCGAGCTGCTCGACGTCGCCTACGAGCGGCTGCGCACCAGCTTCGGCCCGACCAGCCCGGACACCCTGTTCAGCTGGCTGAGCCGCACGGCGAACATGATGCTCCAGGGGCAGGGCGCCCGGGCCGGGCGGAGCTGGCCGAGGTCGGGCAGATGTTCGCCCAGGTGTTCGGCGCCGAGCACCCGTACGCGCTGGTCTGCCGCAACAACCTCGCGGTGGCGACGTGGGACGCGGGGGAGCACGCCACGGCCCGCACGCTCGCCGAGTCCGCCGCCGAGGCGCTGCGCGCGACGCTGGACGAGCGGCATCCGTTCGCGATGGCGGCGGCGAACAACGCCGCGGTCTTCGACATCTACTCCGGCGAGCTGGAGGAGGGTCGGGCGCGACTGCGGACCGTCGTGGAGCGGATGGTCGAGGTGCTCGGCCCCGAACACCCCGACACCCTGCGCGGCCTGGGCAACCTGGAGGTCGTCCACCAGATGGCCTCGGGCGGGCTGGTGAGCATCGGCCGGACCCGGATCGCCGACCGGCTGGCCGACCGAATCGGTCAGCGGCATCCGAGCGTGGTGGTGCTGCGCGACGGCCGGCTGGTGCGCCGGGTGGTCGACCCGCACCCCTACTGATCGGGCCGGCTGCCGATCAGCACGTCCCGGCCCACCGGCGCGCCGACGTCGGTGAGCCAGCGCAGCATGCGCGGCAGCTCCTCGACGGCGTCGAAGTGCGCCGCGCCGGGCTGGACCTCCACCTCGGCGCCCGGAATCTGACCGGCCAGCCACCGTGCGTGGCTGGCCGGGGCGAAGGTGTCCTCCGCGCCGTGCCACAGCCGTACCGGCGTCACCGCGGTGTCGATCGCCCCGAGGTCGAACTTCCAGCTCCGCCGCAGCGCCAGCACGTCGTCGATCCACCCGTACGGGCCGGCGCGCAGCGCCTCCTCGTAGGTGTCGGTGATGAGCCGGCGCAGCGCCGCGTCGTTGACCGCCCGCCGGTCCGCCGCGCTCATCTCCACCATCAGCTCCTCCAGCAGGAACCGTGGATCCTCGATCGCCCGCGCGGCGCGGCGCCGGATCTGCTCGATCACCGAGGCGGTGTCGCGGTTGCCGTCGCCGCCGAAGCCGCGCACGTTGTCGCTGTTCATCCCGGCGAACCAGTCGAGCTGGGTGGCGTCGGACGGGGCGAAGCTGACCAGCACCGCGACCCGGGCCACCCGGCCGCGTAACGCGCCGTCGGCGGCGCAGGCCAGCGCGTGCGGGCCGCCGCCGGAGCGGCCGGCGACGGCGAAGTGTTCCAGCCCGAGCTGGTCGGCGATCGCCTCGACGTCGCGGGCGGCGTCGGCGACGTCGCGGCCCTCCCGCCGGTCGGAGTCGCCGTACCCGGGACGGTCGTGCGCGATGAGCCGGACGCCGAGCCGGTAGAGCACGATGCCGCGTGGCTTCGGGCCACGGCGGCTGCCGGGGGTACCGTGGAGCAGGAAGACCGGAAACCCGTCGGGCGCGCCGGTGACCTCGTACGCCACGCGCTTGTTGTCCGCGCGGTGGGCGAATTCGGCCCCTGGCTCGCCATCTCGGGTCACTCCAGCCTGCCTTCCGGTGCTGCGTTCAGCCAACGTGCGTAACCCGGTGGGTGAGGCCGCTGATCCGGCTGCGACAACCTCACTCAGCAGTCGAGCCTAACGGTCGGGCCGGTCGCGTCGCTACGGAGAGCATCGACAAGGGGCCGGATCTGTCGGAAACGACACCCGTCCGGTCCCTTCTCCTGAAACTTCCGCCGACGCCCTGACCGGCCGGTACGGGTGCTCGACGGATCACCGGTCGGCACCCGGGCGGCCCGCTCCGCACGCCTGCGCCCAGGCGTCGGTGGCCCACCCGCCGGCCGCGTCCGGGTCGGCGCCGGCGGCGCTCGGGTCGCCGTAGCGCCAGTGCAGCCCGGTACTGGGCGCGCAGCCGGGGCGGGCCACCTGCCACTCGTACGCGACGACGCCCGCGCGTTCCTGGCGGCGCGGGACCACGTCGGCGGTCGTCTCGGAGGTGAACGAGGTCTCGCTGCCCCAGACCGTGGGACGGGCGGCGGCGGGCAGGTCCAGCCGGATGGTCAGGCGGCGGGTGGGCAGCCGGATGTCGCGCTGCAACCAGTCGCCGAACTTCCACGCCGGCACCCGGTAGGCGTAGGTGAGCACGGTGTGCTGCCCGGGGTAGAGCGGCACGGGCGCGCCGCCGGTGTCGAACATCAGGGCGATCTTCAGGAAGGCGTCCCGGCTGCGGGTCACCCGCCAGCGCATCGGTTCCGGTCGGTCGGCGGCGATGGTGGCGGTGAAGTCGACCTCGTCCAGGGTGAGCGGGTGGCGGCTGTGGAAGTCCGTGGAGCGGGCCGGGTCGTCGGGGAACCGGTCGATGTCGATCTGCACGGTGTGCCGGGTGATCGGCTCGGTGCCGACGCTGTGCAGGACGCGCCGGAACCGGCACTCGTACCAGCCGTCGACGAGGCAGAGGGTGGCCTGCTCGTCGTCGATCACCAGGTGCGGCCCGGCGGGCGGCGGCACGGCGGTGGGGCCCAGGGCGGGTAGCCGGCCGTCGCCGCGGGTGCCGGCGAACTCGACGTACCGCTGCCAGATGCGGTTGCCGCTGTCGAGCACCAGTTCGACGCGGCGGGCGAACTCCTCGGTCGGCTGGTGCCGGCCGTTCTCGATGTGGCTGACGTACGAGGGGTCGAAGCCGGTCCGCTCCGCCAGTTCCTTCTTGGACAGTCGGCGCTGGTGTCGCCAGTGCGTGAGCTCCCGTACGAAAGCCGCAGCCGCATCGTCCTGTATGGAGCTGTCCATGCCCCCGTCCCTGGGTGTCGGGCCTCAAGTGTGTCCCAGGTGTTGCAGCCGCGCCAGCGGTGATTCGGCGGCCGGCAGCGCGTCCCGCCGGCCGGCGTCGAAACTGTGAACGCGGCGTTACCGGGCGGCCAACAGCGCCGCCGCGCGGCCCTCGGTCACCGGCTCGTGGCGCGACGCGTGGGAGTTCGGCGGTCTGGGTATCACCTCCGGTCATGAGCACGAGCAGCACGGCGACCGACGAGCGCCCCGCGACCAGCGCGAACGTGGGCGCGGTCGCGGTCGTCGCCCACCGGAAGAAGACCCTCGGCGGCGGCCTCGACGAGCTGCGCGCGACCCTCGTCGCCGCCGGGGTCGAGGACCTGCTCTGGTACGAGGTGCCCAAGAGCCGCAAGGCGCCCAAGAAGGCCCGAAAGGCGCTGAAGAAGGGCGCCGAGCTGGTCTTCGTCTGGGGCGGCGACGGCATGGTGCAGCGCTGCGCCGACGCCCTCGCCGGATCGGACGCCGCCATGGCGATCCTGCCCGCCGGCACCGCCAACCTCTTCGCCGCCAACCTCGGCATCCCCACCGACCTCGCCGAGGCGGTCCGCGTCGGCCTGCACGGCCACCGCCGCCGGCTGGACTTGGGCCGGCTCAACGGCGAGCACTTCGCGGTGATGGCCGGCGCCGGCTTCGACGGGGACCTGATCCGCGAGGCCGACCGCACCCTCAAGGGTCGACTCGGCCGGGCCGCGTACCTGTGGACCGGCCTGCGCCACGTGCGGGGCGAGCTGGTGCGTACCCGGATCCGGGTCGACGGGTCCGACTGGTTCGACGGCGAGGCGAGCTGCGTGCTCTTCGGCAACGTCGGCACCATCACCGGTGGAGTACCCGCCTTCGACGACGCCCGACCCGACGACGGGGCCCTGGAGATCGGCGTCTCCACCGCCAGCGGCGCGATCGACTGGGCGCGCACCCTCGGCCGGATGGCCGCCGGCCGCTCCGAGGACTCGCCGTTCGTCCGGATCACCCGTGGTCGCCGGATCAAGGTCCGCTTCGCGGTGCCGAAGACGTACGAGCTGGACGGCGGGGCGCGGGGCGAGACGACCCGGCTGAAGGTCAGGGTGGTGCCGGGGGCGTTGACGGTGTGCTGCCCCGCGACGGACAGTTGACGGGCGAACCGGCACGACGCGGGGGAGGGGCGATGGGCCCGTCACAGGACATGGTCACCGTCCGCCGCCTGCGCCGGGGCATCGGCGTGGTCGGCATCGCGATGCCGTTCGTGCTGACCCTCGGCAACGCCCTCTTCGCCGGGCGCCTCACGCTGCTCGAATCGATCAGCGGGGCGTACCACACGGGGATGCGGGACGTCTTCGTCGGCAGCATGTGCGCCATCGGCGTCTTCCTCGTCTGCTACCGGTATCGGCCGCTGGACGACGTGCTGAGCAGCGTCGGCGGCGCGCTGGCGGTCGCGGTCGCGCTGTTCCCCACCGCCTCGGGCGCCCGGGACGACCCGGTCAGCGCCACCGACATCCTGGTCGGGCGGGTGCACCAGGTCTGCGCCGCCGCCCTGTTCCTGCTGCTGGCCGGCTTCTGCCTGTTCCTGTTCACCCGGACCGACCCGGCCGCCGGCCCGGTCACCCCGGAGAAGCTGGTCCGCAACCGGGTCTACCGGGTCTGCGGCACGATCATCGTGGTGGCGGTGGCGCTCGCGCCGGCGAGCACCCTGCTTCCGGAGCCGGTGCAGGAGGCGGTGAAGCCGGTCTTCTGGTGCGAGACGGTCGCCGTGCTCGCCTTCGGCGTCGCGTGGCTGGTCAAGGGCGAGGCGATCATCCGGGACGCAGCGGTCGCAGCGCGGACCCGAGCTGAGCGGTTCCGCCGTGCCCGCTGGGCGACTGGCGTGAGGAGATCGTCTGGCCCACCACCGACAGTCGGGCGCTGCGGATCTACAGCACGCC
>NZ_JAEVHN010000178.1:0-10818 GCF_016803375.1 Micromonospora sp. 4G55 | reverse complement strand
TCGTCTGCTCGTCGCCCACGTCGATGCGCGACTGCTTGCCCTGCACACCGTGCGGGATCAGCTTGCCCTTGCCGGGCTTGTCGGCCTGCACCACAGCCACCGCCTTGGCGTCCACCGCCGGGGCGGCGTGAGCCTCGGTGACCGGGCCGGCGAAGACGCCACCGGCGAAAGCCAGACCAGCAATACCCAGAACGCTCTTACGCAGAATGGTCGTGTTCATCAGAGTGGCTCCATTCGGGGGTTGGCGCCCAGGCTCGATGGGGGTCGAGCGGGCGCAAGCACCACGACGGCGCTCAAATTCAAAGGGGAAAGTCTTCACCCGGCAGGCTTCGCGAGCTCACGGCGCCGGGTCCATGTGTAACGACCGGCGGCCCACCATCAATCCCCGGGCCGGCCACGCGTTCGGGCCAGGCCAGCGGGGTGCTGCTGCGATCGTCCAGAGGGTGTAACGACCCCGGCCCGGCCACCATTCCGCCGCCAGGGTGCCGCCGGTCACGGGACGACCCGGCACTGGCTGGCCAGACCCGACATCCGGGGTGCGCCCAGCGGAGCAGGTAACCGGACATCCGGCACGCCGAGACCAACCGGAGCGCGACATCCGGGCAAGCCGATCAGGCCGGAACCGGACATCCCGACCCGGCGAGCCGACGAAGGGACAACCCCCGCCATGCCCGCGTACCCGGTCGGGGATGGCCGGGGTACGCGGGCCGCGTGGGACGGACGCGGTCAAGAGGTGCGGGCGCGGACCTTGGCGGCGCACTCGGCGACCACCGACCGGGCGTCCAGGCCGAGGCTCTCGATGGCGACCAGCGCGGTGAAGACCACGTCGGCGAGTTCGGCGGCAACGTCCTCGCGGGTGTGGGTGACCCCCTTGCGCGGATTCTGGCCGAGCACGCCGATCCAGGCGCCGGCCGCCTCGCCGGCCTCCTCGGTGAGCTTGAGGATGCGGCAGGTCAGCTCCGCCTGTCCGGTGCCGTTGGCGGCGTCCAGCCAGCCCCGCGAGGCCCGTACGGCGTTCCAGATCGACTCGTCCATCGGATCAGTGAACCGGACAGGGGTGACGATCCGTATCCGGGGACGGTCGGCGGGATGCCGCCGGCCCGGTGGTGGCGACGAGGCCGCCAGCTGGACCGGAAGGGACGTGCGGTGATGCCGGAGGCCGTCGAGTCGGTGTTCGCCAGTGTGGTCAGCCGGAACCCGGGCGAACCGGAGTTCCACCAGGCGGTACGGGAGGTGCTGGAGAGCATCGGCCCCGCCCTGGCCCGTCACCCCGAGTACGCGCGGGCGCGGATCATCGAGCGGATCTGCGAGCCGGAGCGGCAGGTCATCTTCCGGGTGCCGTGGGAGGACGACCACGGCCGGGTCCGGGTCAACCGGGGATTCCGGGTGGAGTTCAACAGCGCGCTCGGCCCGTTCAAGGGTGGCCTGCGCTTCCACCCGTCGGTCTACCTGGGGATCGTCAAGTTCCTCGGCTTCGAGCAGATCTTCAAGAACGCGCTGACCGGCCTGCCGATCGGCGGCGGCAAGGGCGGCGCGGACTTCGACCCGAAGGGTCGCTCGGACCGCGAGGTGATGCGCTTCTGTCAGAGCTTCATGACGGAGCTGTACCGGCACATCGGCGAGCAGACCGACGTGCCCGCCGGGGACATCGGGGTGAGCAGCCGGGAGATCGGCTACCTGTTCGGGCAGTACAAGCGGATCACCAACCGGTACGAGTCGGGGGTGCTGACCGGCAAGGGCCTGTCGTACGGGGGCGCGCAGGTGCGCACCGAGGCGACCGGGTACGGCGCGGTGTTCTTCGCCGCGGAGATGCTCGCGCAGAGCGGGGACAGCCTGGACGGCAAGCGGGTGGTCGTCTCCGGGTCGGGCAACGTGGCGACGTACGCGATCGAGAAGGTGCACCAGCTCGGCGGGACGGTGGTGGCCTGCTCCGACTCGGACGGCTACGTGCTGGACGAGAAGGGTATCGACCTGGAGCTGCTGCGGGAGTTGAAGGAGCAGCGCCGGGTCCGGCTGGACGACTACGTGCGGCACGTGCCGCACGCGGTGGCGGTCTCCGGCCGTACCGTCTGGGAGGTGCCCTGCGACCTGGCGCTGCCCTGCGCGACGCAGAACGAGATCGGCGGCGCGGAGGCCGCGGCGCTGGTCGCCGGCGGCTGCGTGGCGGTGGTCGAGGGGGCGAACATGCCGACCACCCCGGAGGCGGTGCGCATCCTCGGCCGGGCCGGGGTGCGGTTCGCCCCGGGCAAGGCGGCCAATGCCGGCGGCGTGGCGGTGAGCGCGCTGGAGATGCAGCAGAACGCCAGCCGGGACTCGTGGACGTTCGCCCAGTCGGAGCAGCGGTTGCGGGAGACCATGCGGGACATCCACGACCGCTGCTGGGCCACCGCCGAGGAGTACGGCCTGCCGGGCGACTACGTGGCCGGCGCCAACATCAACGGCTTCCGCCGGGTCGCCGAGGCAATGCTCGCGCACGGCCTGGTCTGAGCCGATCGCCCCGACCGGGCGGTCAGTCCACATCGGCTGACCGTTCGGTCAGGAGGGCATTGACAGCGTTCGACGGCGGGGCCTAGCTTCAGGGCGCTACCGGTCGGTAGGCACCGTCCCGCCTGGCCGCCCGCACACTGGGGCGGCACCGTCCCCGGGGGAGCATCGATGCTGTCCTCATCCACCCGACTCGTCCGCCGCCTGCTCGCCGCCGGCGCCACCCTCGCCCTGACTGTCGGGCTCGCCGGCGCGGCGCCCGCCGCCGCCGCCGACCGCGACGGCTCCCAGCCACTGCCCGGCTACACCATCAGCAACCCGCCGCTCGCGCCGCTCGACGTGCGGGGCACCCCGTCGACCGTCCGGCAGGGCGTGCACCGGCACGCCGGCTACCTCATCGAGATCCCGCCGGCGTGGAACGGCGAGCTGGTCATGTGGGCGCACGGCTACCGGGGCCAGACCACCGTGCTCTCCCCGGAGACCCCCAACTACGGCCTGCGGCAACGCCTGCTGGACCAGGGGTACGCCTGGGCGGCGTCGTCGTACACCACCAACGGCTTCGACATCCGCTCCGGCGTGGTCAGCACCCGGGAACTGGCCGACCTCTTCGCCGGCACCGTGCGACGGCCACACCGGACGTACCTGACCGGGGTGTCGATGGGCGGCTACATCATCGGCCGCTCGCTGGAGCAGTACCCCGGCTACTACGACGGGGCGCTGCCGATGTGCGGCGTGCTGGGCGACCACCAGCTGCTCGACTTCTTCCTCGACTACAACCTGGTCGCGCAGGCGCTCGCCGGGGTGCCCGCCTACCCCACGCCGGCGGACTACCTGACCAACGCGGTGCCGCGGATCCAGGTCGCGCTCGGTCTCGCCGGGCTCACCCCGACCGGGCCGGACACCACCAACGAGCGCGGCAAGCAGTTCCGGGAGATCGTCATCAACCGCTCCGGCGGCCCGCGTCCGGGCGCGGACCGGGCCTTCGCGGTCTGGAAGGACTTCCTCTTCGGGATCAGCACCACCAACGGCGGCGACTCCCCCGCCCAGCGGCCGGGGCAGCTCGCCACCAACCTGCTCACCCGCTACACGCCGAACACGCCGGTGGACGTCAACGCCGCCGTCCAGCGGGTCGCGCCGGAGAACGTCTGGCAGCGGCTCTCCCCCACGTTGACCGAGGTGCCGCGGATCGCCGGGCGGCCCACCGCCCCGGTGCTCAGCCTGCACGACCTGGGTGACCTGTTCGTGCCGTTCTCGATGGAGCAGGCGTACGCCCGCGACGCGGCGTGGCACGGCCGCAGCCGGCTGGTCGTGCAGCGGGCCATCCGGGCCAGCCAGCACTGCGAGTTCACCCCGGCCGAGGCCGGCGCCGCCTGGGACGACCTGGTGTCCTGGGTACGCACCGGCGCCCGCCCCGGCGGTGACGCGGTCGCCGACCCGAAGGCGGTCGCGGCGGCGGACTTCGGCTGCCGGTTCAGCGACCGGGCCGCGTACGCCGCCGGCGTGGGCACCCGTCGGCTCTACGCCGCGTGCCCCTGACCGGACCCGCAGACGCCGCTGGCCGGCACCCCGCTCGGGGGTGCCGGCCAGCGCGTCGTTCCGGTGCGGTCAGCTGTTCCAGTGCTCGGCGACCAGGTCGGCAGCCTGCCGCTCCCACTGCGCGTAGTGGAACGGGTAGGCCGAGACCTGCACGGTCTGGGCGGCCTCGGTCAGCGGCATGTCCTGCCAGCCGTCGACCTGCTTCAGGCCCTTGAGGAACGCCATCGTGCTGTACTCGGGGTCGGTGATCTGCTCAACGGTGCCCCAACCCGAGGACGGGCGCTGCTGGAACAGGCCCTGCGAGTCGTGGTCGTTGCGGTCACCCAGGTGACCCAGGTTCTCCAGCTTCGACTCCTGCAGCGACGTGGCGATCGCGACCACGGCGGCCCGCTCGTCCATGCCCGACTTCTTGGTCGCGGCGATGATCGCCTTGACGTTGTCGGTCTCCTCGTCGCCCAGGTCGATACGGGACTGCTCGCCCTGCACGCCGTGCGGGATCAGCTTGCTCTTGTCCGCGGCCGGCTTGTCCGCCCGCACCGCGACGGCGGCGGCCCGGGTGTCGACCGTGTCGGTGGTGCCGTGGTTCAGCGGACCGGCGGCGAGACCACCGGCGACGGCCAGACCAGCGATACCGAGAACGCTCTTACGCATCATCGTGTTCATGAAGTAGCTCCTTAGGGGGTTGGCGCCACGACTCGACGGGGGTCGAGCACGCGCGCAGGCACCACGACAGGGCGCTCAAAAAGATCACGGGGGAAAGTCGCTGCCCGGCAGGTCATCGCGAGCGGGGGGCTCGTGGCGCCGGGACCATGTGTAACGACCGGCGGCCCACCATCATTCCGGGGCCCGCATCCCGCGTCGGCCACATCATCGGCCCAGGCCAGCGGGGTTGCTGCTGCGGTCGTACGGAGGATGTAACGACGCCGGCCCCGCCACCATTCCGCCGCCGGGGTGCCGGCGGTCACGGGACGCCGCGCCCGGACACCCTGGATACCGGACGGCGGCCGCGGGCGGATCCGGACATCCCGCCCCTGACCGGACACCACGGCCGGCGACGACGAGGCCGCAGGGGACGCCCGTCCAGCCCGAACCCGCCCGGCAAGGGACAGGTCGGCTTACCTCTCGTGCCGCCCGTGACCGCCCGTGGCGACGTTCTGCGGGCCGCCGCCCGTCGTCGGCGATGCCGGGGAAAGCTCGGCGCCCACCGCCGCGGCCGGCGATCGGTCGTCGGGCGGCTGCGGCGGCGAGATCCAGGTGACCAGCACCACTGAGATGATCATGAGGAGGAACCACGACGCGAGCTTCGTCGCCGAGACCGGGTGCCAACCGCCCAACTGGCTGGGATACAGCCAGGCATGCGACCAGGTGGCGATGTTCTCCGCGAGCCAGATGAAGACGGCGACGAGGAAGAAGGCCAGCAGGAGCGGCATGCGCCACCGGAACCGGAAGATGCGGAACTGCATGACACAACGCCCGAACACCAGAGCGACGACGGCGACGAGCAGCCATCGCACGTCCCGGACGTAGTGGTTGGTGAAGAAGTTGGCATAGATTGCGGCGGCCACGACAGCCGTCACCCAGCGCCTCGGGTAGCGCACGAAACGCAGGTCGAACAGCCGGTTGACCCGGACCATGTAGGAGCCGACCGCGGCATACATGAAGCCGCTGAACAGCGGCACCGCGCCGAGCCGCAGGACGCCGTCGGGCGCGTAGGACCACGAGCCGATGTGCGTCTTGAACACCTCCATCGCCGTGCCGACGAGGTGGAACAGCACCACCACCCGCAGTTCCCGCAGGGTTTCCAGGCGTCCGGCCACCATCGCGATCTGGATGACGACCGCGGCGAGGGTCAGGGCGTCGTTGCGGGCGAGCGGCGCGTCCTGCGGGTACCACAGATGCACCGCGAAGATGACCGCCAGCATCGCCCCACCGAACACGCACGCCCAGGCCTGTTTGAGCCCGAAGACCGCGAACTCGGTCAGCCAGCCGGCCGGTCCGCGCCGGGGCAGCCGGGCCAGGATCGCGCGGAAGCGGACATCGATCGCGCGCTCGGCCGTGGTCAGGGTGGCCGGTCCGGAAGGGGTACGCATCGCCGCGACGCTATCGTGCCGGCGCAGCTCAGCCGGCACCGGCGGGGTGCGGCGGAGGCGTCAGGCCGGGCACGGTCGGCCAGAGTCGCGGCGAACCCGGTGGAGAAGGCACCCACCCCGCCACTACGGTGCGGGGATGCCGCTGCACCCCGACCCCGAAGCGTCCACCGGACACCTGCTGAGCACCGACGACGGCACACCGCTGGCCCGGCTGCCGGGCTGCGCGACGACGACGGTGAACGTGTAGCCGGGGAGGTGACACCGCTACCGGGAGCGGACGCGCGCATGCTCGCCGCCCAGGCCCGCCGGGACCTCGCCGGCGCGCGGCTGGAGACGCCGGACGACGCCCTGGCCGCCGCGCTGGTCGCCGGGGGCCTGACGCTGCGCCGGGCCGCCACGGACATGCGGCACGAGCTGACCGACGTACCGGAGCCGGTGCCGCTGCCCGCCGGCTGGTCCTGGGGCACCCGCCGGGTGGGGACGACGACCTGGCCGCGGGGCTGGCGGGCGGCGTACGGGCCGGACCACCCGGACGGGCCTTGGCAGCCGAGCGACACCGCCGAGGTGCGCGGGATGTTCGAGCGGGCCGAGCCGGTCCCACCGCTGCTGCCGGCCTCGGCGCGGGTGGTCGGTCCGGACGGGCGCAGCGCCGGTCACGTGCTCGCCGCCGGGCCGGTGCCGTGGACCGAGGACGTCTGCGCCTGGATCCTCAACCTGGGGGTGGCGCCGGCGGCGCAGCGTCGAGGGCTGGGACGGGCGCTGCTCGGCCACGCGTTGCACGGGGCGCGGGCGGCCGGGCTGCCCCGGGTGGGCCTGTCGGTGGCCGACGGCAATCCGGCCCGCCGGATGTACGACGAGGCCGGATTCCGCCCGGTGGCGCGGGTGCTCACCGTGGCACTGCCGGGCGACGACGGGTCGCCGGACGCGCTGCCCTGACCGGGCGCACCGGGGTACGCCCGTGGGCGCGCGGAACACGTGCGGGCGCCCGCCGGAATCCTCCGACGGGCGCCGTCCTCACTGTTCCGGGCCCTGCCGCGTGCGGGATCAGCGTGTCGACCCCATGCCGAAGCGGTTGCGCCGGCGCCACACCAGGCTGCCCAGCATCAGGACCGCCCCCGCGCCGACGAGACCGCCGCCGACCTTGAGCGGGGTGCCCATGCTGTCACCGGTGACGGGGAGCTGCTGGTGCCCGCCCTTCTTCCTCGGCAGCACCTTGAGGAAGGCGCTGAACTGGCAGCCGGCCGCGGTGAAGGTGTAATTGCCGATTTCGGTCGGCCGGAAGGACACGGTGAACTGGCCCGCCGCGTTGGTCTGCGCGGTGAGGTGCCCCGGGGCCGGCTGCGGGAAGGCCACCGCCGCCATCGCGACGGTGCTGCCGTCGCTGCGGCGGGCCGGCGCCTGACCGGGGATGGAGGCGGCGAGGGGCGTCAGGCTCACGTCGATGTCGACCGTCTGGTTGGGACCGAAGCCGGTGCCCCTGAGCACCACGGTCTCGCCGATCTTGATCGTGGTCCGGTGCACCTTCAAGCAGCCCGGCTTCGGCACGTAGTCGTCGGGCGGTGGCTGGGGCGCGCCAGGGGCCGGCTGCGGCTGCGCCGCCCCCGCCGCGGTCGCGCCAGCACGACGGCCAGGCCGGCCGTGAGCGCCATAATGATGCGGGATAGCCGCATGGTGGTCTCCTCCTACTGGTTGCAGCTTGGTGCGGATACAACTTGGGTGGTCCATGGGGTGGCTGTGGGGGTGAGCCAGAGCTCAGGGGTACCGGCGGTGTTCCTGCCGGTCAGCAGGTCGACGTCGAGCGTCCGGGTGGCCCCGGGCGGGACCTCGACGTTGGCGACGCCCACCTGCCGGCGCCGCTCGGTGCCGCTGCCCAGGGCAGCGTCCGCCCCGTCGATCCGGGCGCCCATCACGGCGCCGCCGGCGGGGCTGAAGACGTACACCAACGTGCGGATGGTGTACGGGTCGCCAGCCTTCCCGAGACCGAGCACCGACCTGGTCAGGCCGGACGTCGGCGCCGAGGAGTGCAGGCTGAACCGCAGGCGCAGCTGACGGCGCCCCTCCTCCTGGCACTCACCGACGGTCAGTTGCGCCGTCGGCTTCAGGTAGTAGCCGAGCTTCGCGCCGCTGCCGTCGTTGAGGAACACCCCCACGCTGGGCACCGTCTCGTGCTCGGGCAGGATCCCGCTCACCCGGCTGTCGCCGAAGATGCGCTGTTCTCCTGATCGGGCACTCCAGAACAATATCCTTCGTTCCGCTATAGAGCGGTCGAAAGCGGACAAAATAGCCTTTGGGTTGACTTTCGCGGCAAGAAAGGCGTCGAAGACGGCGGCGGCCGCCGCCGCGTAGTAGGCGTCCTGCTCCTTCAGGCTCATCGTGCGGTAGGTGTCCGAGAGCAGCGTGCGCACAACGGTGTCGGAGGCGAGCTTCGGGCCGCCCGACACCGTGACAGGGCCGGTCGCGGCGAGCAGGTACGACAGGGCCACCGGGTCCACCGCCAGCACACCGTCCACGGTGGTGCCGGTACGGCGCCGGACCATCTCCCGGTAGAGCTTCGCCGCGGTCGGGAAGTGCGGGGTCAGGTTGACGTCCGCCGGGTAGATCGCGGGCAGGTCGGTGTAGAGCTGACGGGTCTCGGCGGGCAGGGTGGCGACCGGCGGATCGAATCGCTCCAGGTCCACCGCGGCGCCCTGGGTGACCATCTCCACCCGGCCGTTGTCGGCGCGGATCACCGCGTACGCCCCGAACATGCCGCCCGTGGCGCGCAGCTCGGCCGGGTTCTGCGAGACGAGCAGGTAGGTACGGCGCCCGTCGGCGCCGAGCAGCGACGGAAGCACCCGGGCACCCTGGTCGGCCGCCCCGGTCAGACCGGCCAGTCGGTCGATCTCCGCCCGCAGGCCGGTCAGGGCCGTTCGTATTTGATCCACCAGGTCCGCGGTCGGCACTGCGTCGAGGCGGTTCCGGGTCTCCCGCACGACGGTGTTCACGTCGGCCAACTCGGTCGAGACCGCCCGCAGCCGACCCACGTCCAAGCGCCCCTCTTTCGGCACCAGGGTGGCGAGATCGGTCCCCACCAGCGTGGGGAAGGCCCGTCGGGCGAGGTCGTCGATGGCGACCGCGATCTGGCGTACCGCTCCCAGGTCGTCACCGGCGTACGGGGAGCGCTGCCCCAGCCACCAGCCCGGGTCGCCGGTGGCGTCGCGGGCCGCCCCGGCCTGCTCCTGCAGTGCGGCGAGCGTGCGCTGCGCCCGGACGGTGTCCCCGCCGACGATCTGCGCGCTGAGCTCACGGGCCAGACCGGCGGCGTTGAGCAGGTGCGCCCGCGCCTGCCAACCCCGGAACCCGACCCACCCGGCGCCCGTCAGGAGCAGGGACCCGACCACGAGTCCGGCGAGCGACGCTCGCCGGATCCGCGCCCTGGTCCGTCGTCGCAAGCGCCTCCGGCTGCGACGCGACACACCGCTCTCGGTCACACCACTCTCCACTCCGAAACGGACAAAATTACGATTCGTCAATTTTCTAGCACGAACCACGCAGTCGGCCTGGCGATTTCACCGCTTTGAGGGCGTAAAAGATGTCGTGCGAGGATCGTTCGGGTGATCACCTGCGGTGCCGCGCGACGGCCACCTGGTTCAGCATTTCCTCCACCCGGTCGACACCCGCCCGCAGCGACATCTCCCGCAGATACGTCTCCCGTCCCCGCCGCCCCATCTCGGAGCGAGCCGCGGACGGGATGGTCGAGGCGAGCCAGAACCGGTCGGCCAGCGTGGCCCAGTCCTCGGGCGGGCAGGACAGCCCCGCCCGGGCGCGCTCCACCAGCTCCACGGTGTCCCCGCCGGCGGAGGCGATCACCGGCGCCGCGCAGGCGAGCGCGGCCTGCAGCTTGCCGGGCACTGTGCCGCGCAGCTCGGGCAGGTCGCGGAGCATGACCAGCTGGTAGTCGGCGGCCGCGTACAGCTCAGGCATGTCCAGCGGCGACCGGCGCTCCACGAATCGGACGTTGTCCGCCCGCAGTTCGGCGGCGAGCCCCCGCACCCGCCGCTCCTCCGCGCCCGAGCCCACCAGCACCAGGTCCGTCCGACCGTCGAGCGCGCCGCCGCCCGGACCGCCGTCTCGAGCCCCTGCCGTACCCCGATCGTGCCGGCGTGCATGACCACGCACCGGCCGTCGCGCCGGACGAACCCCTGCGCGGCGCGGCTGGGTCGTACCGGCTGGAAGATCCGCTCGTCGGTCCAGTTGAGCACCACCCGCACCCGGGCGGGGTCGACGCTGTCGGCGAGCACCAGGTCCCGCATGGACGGCGCGGTGACCGCCAGGGCGTCCGCCTCGCGCAGCACCCGCCGCATGGTGGTGGCGAGCCGTCCCGGCCCGCGCTGCCGCTGCGCACCGTCACCGGCCACCTCCCCCTCCGGCCAGAGGTCCTGCACGTGTAGCACGGTGGGCACCTTGCCGAGCATCCGCATCAGCGCGGCGGTGGCGAACGTCGTCGCGGGCAGCTGGAAGACGTAGAGCACGTCGATGTCGGCCAGGTAGCGGCGCCCAACCATCGCCACGCTGCCGGCGAAGGAAAGGTGACTGGCCATCCGCGCGCCCGCCGAACCGTCGCCGCCGGACGTGTAGCACGGTGGGCACCTTGCCGAGCATCCGCATCAGCGCGGCGGTGGCGAACGTCGTCGCGGGCAGCTGGAAGACGTAGAGCACGTCGATGTCG
>NZ_JAEVHN010000177.1:0-10839 GCF_016803375.1 Micromonospora sp. 4G55 | reverse complement strand
CCTCGGGCCGGGCGACGGCTCGCCAACCCCCGGCGCCAGCCGGACGACCGTGGCGCCGAGCGGCACCGTGGCGCCGAGCGTGGCGCCGAGCCCGACGACCCCGGCAACGAGCGCCCCGCCGAGCCCGAACGGCAGCGGCAGGCCCGACCCCGGCGTGGCGGACCTGGGCACCCTCATGCTCCGGCCAGCGGATCTCGGGCCGGGTGCGTGGCGAAAGCAGCTGCCCAGCGAGCCGTTTTCCGGCGACACGTGGCGCTGGGCCGATCTGTGCGCGGCCTACCGCAGCTCCGACTACCCGTCGCTGCGCCGGCAGGCGGACCTCGACTTCACCGGGTACGCCACCGGCTCGGCCGGGTACGTCTACGAACACCTGCACCGGTATGCGGGCGGGTGGGGCCCGCGGGCACTCGACGATGTACGTCACGTGCTGGCGACCTGCGCCGGCACGGCGACACCGTCGACCGCGCCCGGAAGTCCGGCGCCCCGCAGGTTCACCGTCGTGGCCACCGGCTTCGCCGGGGACGAGGCGCTGCTCGTCCGCGAGGAGCAGTGGGCCTACGAGGGTGAGACGCTTGCCGCCGATCCGATCGTGACGCTCGTCGCGGTGGTCCGGGTCGGCGACCTGGTCGGCACCGTGATGTTCTCGCCCGACCGGGACGAGCCGTACGCGCGGATGGTCGCCACGTCGGCGGCGGGCCGGCTCGCGGCGGGGTAGCCGACGGCGGACGCGCCTGGCGACAGCTCCGCCCGGGCGGGGTGCGCTGCGCGCGGTCAGCTACCGGAGGTCGCGGCGGCCACCAGGAAGGACGGGTCACGGTCCAGATAGTCCTTGCCGCCGTCGGGACGCTCGGCAACGCTCTTGCATACTCCGGCCACCGGCGCTGTTGCGTTGCCAGATCGCTGGGCGCGCGTGATCCCTCAAGCTGGGCGGCCAGGTGTCGTTCGCCCAGTGGGCGCCTGGCTGGTGCACCGTTCCGTGTCGGCTTTGGTGCGACGCAGGTGCAGGTGGTGGAGGAGCAGGGGTGTCCTTCGGTGGCGCTTGCCGGCCGTGAGTGGGACGACACACCGCGCCGCCTGGAATTCCAGGCCTGCGATCCGACCTACGAGCAGTACGACCCGGAGGACAACGAGGGCCTGTGCCTGGTCACCGAGGCACATGCACCCAGTTGGAACGGACTGCGTTCGCTCCGACTGGACCGGGGCTCCTACGCGTGCGGTTGACCCGGGAGGCGGCCAAGGAACTGCGCTGCGCTCGCCGGCGCTCCAGGTTCGGCTTCGGCTCGAGCCGGCCGAACTGGCGGCGCTGCGCGTAGGGCTCGGCCAGGTGTTCGCGCTCACTGCAGTACACGCCACCCCGAAGCTCGACCTCGGCGGTCCGAACGCCACCGATGACCTGTTAGAGACCGACGACGAACGGTAGGCGCGGACTGCCCGCGCCAGCCGAGCGGCTGTCGACAGCAACCGCGCCGGACGGCTGCACCCTGCGTAGCGCTGGCCCGGATTCCCGTTTCGAGCCTGCGACCGTTCGCAGACGCCGATGGATTCCTCGCACAGGGCTTGTAGGCGAGATATCCGGGATGACGTGCCGGCTTCCGCGTTGCCGCAACGCTCGTCGGGTGGAGTCGGGGGCGAAACCCGTGTCGGCGATCAGCCGTTCGGGCGTGTGCGGGCCGGGCAGGTCCAGGCTCGTTGACGCGTTCGGCAGGGCCGTCAGTTGCGGGTTGTCGCCGGCCTGACCCGAGTGAGCAGGATCGACCACGGCCGACCACGGCCGACCGCGGCCGTCGACGGCGAGGTGGACCCTTCCTGCTCAACCACGACCCACCGCTACAAGAGCGGCAGGGCGCGCCCAAGGAGCACGAACTAAAGCATCAGGACCTCTCTTTCCGTCGTCTGCGGGCGTGGCGAATCGTCGGGCATTTGACATGGTGCCGGGGTCGATCGAGGCGGCGTTGCAAGAGTCGAAGCGCCGGCTCTGCGAAAAGCCGATGGATATCTGGGGCCCGCTTCGAAGAGGCAAGGAATCGTGCGTTGTTCGACGCTTACTCGAGGGGTTTCAGCCATGCGGAGTCACGCTCGCACGGCGGGTGGCGGTTCCGTCAGATAAACGTCTCTTCCCTGGTCACTTGCGATGGCCGACGACCAGGTGGCCCACCTGGCCGGGTGCGAAATGATTTTCTGAAAGGAGCGCCGATTTGCATTTGGTAAGTCTGCGGAACCGACAATGTTCGCATGCCGGTCCGCTCGGGTAAATGGCTGAGTCTGCTTGGTAGCAGGAGCCTTGTGAATGGGATTCATCGCTCCAGAATTTGAATCCGACCGGGGAATTGTTGCCCCGGCGGCTCTCACTTCAGGAGGTAAATCCCCATGAGTCAAATGAGATCGGGCGGACGCGGAGGCGCGGTCATGCGCCGAACCATTTTTCGCGTTGGCCGCTGCGATCGTCGCCGCCGGCGCGATCGGAACACCGGCAGTGGCCGACGGCAAGCCGGTCACCCCATCGGCCCAGCCGGCCGAGGCCGTGCCGGGCGGGTTCTCCACCTGGCGTGAGCTGTTCTCCGTGCAGGAGCGGCTCAACTCGGCCGCCGACGAGATCATGGCCGCCCGCGGCGACGGCTTCGCCGGCGTGGTCGCCGCGCCGGAAGACCGCAAGCTCACCGTCTACTGGAAGGGGCAGGTGCCCGGATCCGTCCGCAACCTGGCCAAGCGGCTCGCCGTACCGGTCAAGTTCAAGCCGGCCCGGTTCCACCAGCGGGAGATGGTCGCCGAGGCGCAGCGGCTCGCTGCCGACTCGCGTGCGGTTTCGGTGTCCGCCAAGGTCGACGGCAGCGGGCTCGCGGTGATCGTCACCGACAGGGCGCCGGCGGCGGGCAAGCAGGACGTCCTGCGTACCGCGCGGCTGCCGCTCAGCCTGAGCACCGCATCGCGCCCGACGCTGCTGAATCGCCAGAACGACTTCGCCCCGTACTGGGGTGGTGCGCGGTACTACGCCGGAGGTGGGTGCAGCACCGGGTTCGGGGTGTACTGAACGACGCCCGCCAGATCCTCAGCGCCGGGCACTGCGGGTCGAACGGTCAGGTCGCGTACGACGGTGGTGGCCCCACCAACACCATGGGGCCGATCATCAACGACAACAACCCGCGGGACACCCTGATGATCAGGGTCGCGGCAGCCGGCCGGATCTACACCGGACCGTACAACGCTGCCACCAGCATCGGGGTCGGCGGGGCGGCATCGGACTACGTCGGCAACTACGTCTGCGCCGGCGGCGCCTCGAGCGGTGAGCACTGCAACGTCCGGGTCAGCGTCGTCAACCAGTTCATCAACGTCGGCTACGTCATCGGGCCGGTGACGCAGGCCAACCACGTCACCGCCGGGGCCTGCGCCGCCGCACCGGGCGACAGTGGCGGGCCGGTGTACTCGTACCGCTCCGATGGGCGGGTCGACGCTCGCGGCACCATCTCCGCCGGGGTGACCGGCACGGCGGTCTGCCCCGGCGTCTTCGCCAACGGCTCCAGCACCGTCTGGTACGCCCCGTTGCTGCGGCCGGTGGGTGACGCGCAGATCGGCTCGCTCACCTACCACGGCGCCTCGCTCATCCAGGGCTGACGCGTATCCGGCGCCCAGCCGCAACGGGTCGGCGCCAAGCAGTGATCGAAGTAGCGTGGGCCGGTCCGCACGGGCCGGCCCACGCCGCTGACGGTCCCGAGCGCCTCCGCCGCTGGGAGTCGTCCCATGCAGGAAGGCCGCGAATGCGGCAAGCTCATCCGCCTGCGCGAGACGTCCCACTGGTTGACCGGCGCATCGAACTGCACGCGCGCCCAGCTGCAGTTCTGTGGTTTGGTGACCTCTTCGGCGGACCCGAAGTGGCCTCAGCTCCGCAGGGTTGTCATGGCGGCTTGGAGGAACTCGGCGATGGTGGGTGCCAGTTCTGCGTCGACCAGAGGGGTTGGGTTGTCCGAGTAGCCGGTGATGTCGAGGTAGACGTAGAGGTTGCCGGCGACGACGCGCAGGGTGTGCATCCCGTCCTGGCCGTTGGCCGGTGGCTGGTAGGCCCAGTCGAGCGCGTCGACATCGAGCGTCGCCCCTGCCGGGCCGGTGGGAGTGAGGGAGGTGGGTTGGTGGGCGTGGTGGAAGTCGAGGGCCTGTTGGGTGGTGTCGTGACGTCGGATCCAGAGCGCGATGGTGCCACCCCGGCTCTTCTTTCCGGTGCCGATCGTGCGCAGGCTGCAGTAGGCGGTGCCGTTGTAGATCTGTTCGTCCGGGTAGCCGGGGATCGGACCACCCAGCCGGTCATGGAACAGATCCAGCGGTAGCGTCCGACAGAATCCCTCTCCCGGCGTCGGGTAGTCCGATTGGGTCTGTGCGGTGGTCGGCCGAGGCGTGGGGCGGGGCGGGTTGCCTCGCAGCCGGCGGATGCTGTCGGTCACGAAGGCGCTGGTGGCGGTGCGCAGGGTGGCGGCCGTCGGCGCTTCGGCGCTCTTGTGCCCGGCCCTGACCAGTACGGTCATCACGAGGTTCCGGTCGAGGACATGAGCGGTGAGTTCGGACGCGAAGCCGGAATCGCGGTCCTGGTCCTGCCAGGCCAACGTGTCCACGTCGAGGTCTGTGCCCGGTGACTCCGTCGACGTGCTCTTGCCCTGGGTGCGAGTGCGGTGAGCGGCAGCGGCTTGCGCCGTGGTCGGGTAGGTGTACAACCACACCGCCACACCGCCGTACGGCGGGTCGTAATAGTCGGTGCCCTTGGTGGTGTCCAGATGGCACTCACCCATCAGCGTGTCGGTGAGACCGACCACCTCGACCGTGCCCCACGCGAACTTCCAGGCACCGAAGTCGGCGTATCGATGGCCGACGTGCTGTTCGAGCAGTTGAAAGGGAAGGGTCCGGCAGATGCCGTGCGACGGGTCGGCGTAGAGCACCGGTGATTGCGCCGATGGCGCGCCGCCGCCGGGAGTGGAACACGCGCCGACGGCCAGCAGCGCGACGATCACCGCGGCCAGCGCACGACGCCGCGCACACACCTTCGTGCCACTCACCTGGGACCTCCGACCGTAGACGGTGAAGCGACACCCTACCGAGCGCGCCACCCGCAGCACGCCCGGCTTACATCGTGGTACGGCCGACTGCCGCGAGTTGGCTGGGCACTACTGCGGCAGGGTCGAGAACCTGCTAGTGAACAGGCGACAGGAGGGAGATCCCGAGATCGGGCCGACCATCGAGCATCCACGTCGTTGTCCCGCTGCCCATCGGTCACCTTGGACCCGCCCCTGAACCCTGCTCGGACGGCGGCCCGGGGCGGCCGTGCAGTGGCTTCCCTCTGGCGCGGGAGTCCGTTCCCCTCGCGAGGGATGGCTGCCGCGTCCACGGTACCTATGGTTCAGGTCATGGGAGTCGGACCTGAACGCGGGGTGCGGTTGTGGTGGCGCTGCTCATGGCGACGATCTGGTCTTGACGCCCAGGGGACCAAGCGTGTCACGCAATGAGCCAACCGAGCCGGCCGGCTGCAGGCCGGCCACACGTTCCGCTGCATACGGCGCGATGAAGCTCGCGCAGGCGCTCGGCGATAGAACGCTGGCTGACAAGGACCCGGTGCCCCCGGAGTGGCGCGCCGCCACCGCCTGCCCGCGGCCCGTTCCTCGTAACCAGCCACGCGCTGCTGGTTGGGGCGGCGCTGCTCGCAACAGCTGTTGCCCTGACCACCGTCACTGCCCCTCGTGCAGCGCTGGATCGGGCACCAACGGTCGCGCCGCCCGAACCGGATGGGGCCTGACATGGTTGAGCTGAGGTCCTGAGCCATGACAAAAGTGCGCGACAAGGTTCATGTGTGGCCCCGCGCCCTGGCCACGGCCGCGTTCCTGACGTCAGCTATCACCGCGACCTGGCTGACCCTCGGGCATGAGAACGGGCCGGTGTGGTTGGTGGCATGGTGGCTTCCTGTGGTGATCATGGCGATCCAACTGTTCGCCGTGCGTCGTGAACCTTTCGAGGCGGCATGCCTGGCAGGAGGAGTACTGCTGCTGTTCCTTATGGTTCCGGGCATCTGCTTCTTGGTGTCTTTCCACCTTCCAGCGACGCTGCTTGTGCTCGCCGCTCCGGCTACGGATCCGCAGCGAGGCCGAGGCGTGCACGGATGATGTCGGCCCCCGGGGGGCTACCGGACGATGCGCACCGGTACGGGCTAACGGTTACGTGGACATGCTTTGGTTCGCAGCTGGGCGGACGATTGCGCTGCCTCCACGAGGCCCGAGCCCGCACCGATGATCGGCCGGCGCGACGACCTGCATCGTCGCGATCATGCGGTGGTGTTGACGTTCGGCGGTTTGCCCGTTGCGTTGCAGTCGCCCGTGGTGACAGTGGGCGCTGCTGGTGGTGTTCGGCGCGGTTACCTGTGTAGGGCTGTGGCCACTCCGGCTGCTCGTTCCGGCCATCGTGTTGCAGCCAACGCTGGTTCTCGCTCCCACACGCCGACCCGCCGAGCCGCGTAGCGGGTCGGCGGAAAAACTTCTGGCAGGGTGTCGAGCGGGCCGACCGCCGTTCGACGCGTAGGTGAGAAGGCACCCTGACATGAGGAGACAGCGATGCGGTTCATGGTAATCATGAAGGCCACCGCGGAGAGCGAAGACGGCGTGCTGCCCGCCACCGAAGACTTCGACACGATGGGCAAGTTCATCGAGGAACTGGTCGACGACGGCGTGCTGCTGGCCGCCGAGGGCCTCGCGCCCAGCGCCGGCGGCGCCCGGATCTACTTCGACGGCGACAAGCGGACCGTGGTGGACGGGCCGTTCACCGAGACCAAGGAGCTCATCGCCGGCTTCTGGCTGGTCGAGATGAAGTCACTCGAGGAGTGCGTCGAGCGGTTCAAGCGCTGCCCGATCCAGCGTCCGGGGAGTGGGGAGCAGACCAACCTTGAGATCCGACGGGCCTTCGTACCCGAGGACTTCGGCGAGGACTTCACCGCCGAGCAGCAGGAGGCCGTGGAGAAGCGGCGCGCGAAGGCCGCCGGGAACAACTGATCAGCACGGCCGGGGAGACGCGGCTTCGGCTCAAGGGCGAACCCGCCGACCTGGCATGAGCACTGTTGCGTCTGATCGCGCGGTGGGGTAGACGGGGGCCGTGGCCACCGACACCCACCGTGCGATCGAGGCGGTCTGGCGGATCGAGGCGCCCCGGCTCATCGCCGGGCTGACCGGGCTCGTCCGCGACGTCGGCGTGGCCGAGGAGCTGGCACAGGACGCGCTGGTCGCGGCGCTGGAGCAGTGGCCAGCGGAGGGCGTGCCGCGCAATCCGGGCGCGTGGCTGATGACCACCGCCAAGCGCCGGGCCATCGACCAGATCCGGCGCAACGAGACCTTTAAGCGCAAGGTCGAGGAGGTCGGCCGCGAACTGGAGGAATCCACCCCGGACATCGGCGCGATGGTCGCCGAGGACGACGGCATCGGCGACGACCTGCTGCGGCTGGTGTTCGTGGCCTGCCACCCGGTGCTGTCCACGCAGGCCCGCGCCGCGCTGACCCTGCGGCTACTCGGCGGCCTGACCACCGACGAGATCGCCCGGGCCTTCCTGGTGCCGGAACCGACCGTGCCGCAACGGATCGTGCGGGCCAAGAAGACCCTGGCCAAAGCCCGGGTGCCGTTCGAGGTGCCGCAGGGCGCCGAACTGGCGGCCCGGCTCTCCTCAGTGCTCGAGGTCGTCTACCTGATCTTCAACGAGGGCTACTCGGCCACCGCCGGCGACGACTGGATGCGGCCGGCGCTGTGCGAGGACGCCCTGCGGCTGGGCCGGATCCTGGCCCGGCTGGCCCCGCGCGAGCCCGAGGTGCACGGCCTGGTGGCGCTGATGGAGATCCAGGCCTCCCGGGCGGCCGCCCGCACCGGCCCGGGCGGCAAGCCCATCCTGCTGGCCGACCAGAACCGGGCCCGCTGGGACCAGTTGCTGATCCGCCGCGGCTTGGCCGCGCTCGAGCGGGCCGAGACCCTGATCGCCGGCAAGCCCGGCCCGTACGTGCTGCAGGCGGCCATCGCCGCCTGCCACGCCCGCGCCCGCCGCTTCGAGGACACCGACTGGGAGCGCATCGCCTGGCTCTACGAGCAGCTGGCCGAGACGATGCCGTCCCCAGTGGTCGAGCTGAATCGCGCGGTGGCACTGTCCATGGCGTTCGGGCCGGAGACCGGGCTGGCGCTGCTGGACCAGCTGATGGCCTTCCCGGCCATGCAGAACTACCACCTGCTGCCCAGCGTGCGCGGCGACTTCCTGGCCAAGCTGGGCCGGCACGCCGAGGCGCGGGTGGAATTCGAGCGGGCGGCGTCACTGACCCGCAACGAGCGGGAGCGGACCCTGCTGCTCAACCGCGCCGCCGCCTGCGATCAGCCGGTGCGAACGGACCATTCCTGAACTCCGAGTTGAGGAATGTCCTCTGGCCGTCCTGGTATCCGGATCTGGCGCGATCCCCGCGGTGCAACGTCTCGGGTGGTGCCCGCTCCTGCCGATGAGCGGATGCTGACCGCACCGCCTGTATCAAGGGGACCGGGCGGCTATCCGAACTGGTCAGCCAGCTTCGTCAGCTTGGTGACGTACGCCGGCCAGTCATAGTCGTCGGGGATGTTGGTGCTTTCCCTCCGCAGGCCGATCGCGCTGTCGTGCTGCTCGCGCATGATGTCGGCGTGCCCGGCGTGACGAGCGAGGTCGCAGGTCACGTGGACGATGATCCTGTGCAGCGTCACGGCCTGTCGACCCGTCTGCCACCACGGCACCTGCCCCGGCGCGTCGAGCGGTAGCTGTTCGATCGTCTGATCCGCGAACACTCCGACACGGCGATACAGGTCGATCAGCCCATCCTTCGTCTCGTCCTCGCGCGCGTACCAGTCTGCCTGCGGGTCCTCCTCGAACGCCTGCATGGGGACCAGCTCCTCAGGCGTCGGGAATTCGCGCCCGAAGGTGGGCCCGAAGTAGCCGGCTTCGACGTTGAGGCAGTGCTTGAGTACTCCCAGCAGGTTGTTGCCGGTCGCGGTGCGGGGCAGTCTGGCCTCGCGTTCGCTCAGCCCGTCGAGCTTCCAGATCAGGTCATCGCGAGTCGCTTGGAGGTAGTGGTGCAACGCAGCCTTCGGGTCGTCCAGATCAGCCATGCCTGCCAGTCTTCCTCATGGCCGAGCCAGCGTGCGAGGTGTCGCCTGCAAGATCAGCACCGGCTGGGTGGTCGGCCTGCGGGCCTGCCGACATCCTGAACTGCCGATGTGCGGATACTCGCGGCGTGCCGGATCGCGCGGGTTGATCGATCCTCCACGGCTGCCTTCCACCGGGACGCACGGTCGGGGAAGATCTGCTCGTGATCTCCGCCATCCATGAACTCCAGCTGGCCTTCGACGAGGCTGAGCTACACGCGGACACCGACGCGCTGAACGCGTTGCTGGCCGACGACTTCCGATCCATTGGTGAGCAGGGCCACGTGCTGAACAAAGCCCAGTGGGTCGGCAAGTTCGCCGAGTTCGCCTACACAAGCTTGGCGAGCAGCGAGATCGAGGTGTGTTTCTACGGTCACGCGGCCATCGTCCGGTGCATCCAACGCAGCCGATCGGCCTGGCGCGGGCAGGAGATGGCGTTGACCGTCCGCGTCAGCCAGACCTGGGTCGAGCTCCCCGGCGGCTGGCGGCTGGCCGGCATCCAGTTCAGCTCCTTTGGCGGCGAGTGACGGCGCGGTGCACGCTCATGCCGCAACTCGTGCATCGAGCGGCCGCAACCTTCGACCCGCCCCAGCGTTCGGAGCACGTAAGCAGTGCGCTGCGGTGCTACCGGTGCTTGGCGTTCCCTGAGGACTGGAGCGTGTCGGCGATGAGGCGGAGTTGTTCCGGCGACAGTTCACGCCACGGAATTCCGAGCGTGGACATCTCAACCTGCTCCAAAGCCGGAGGATCACGAGTACATCAGGTGCAGCGTCATCCCGGCGTCGGCGTGCGCCAGGTTGTGGCAGTGGTTAGCCCATGTTCCGGGGTTGTCGGCCCGGAACGCCACCTCCCAGACGTCGCCGGGGCGCACGTCGAAGGAGTCCAGCCACAGCAGACTCCCGGTCGCCGCTGCTCCGTTGCGAGCCAACACCAGGACGTGATGCCCGTGCAGGTGCCACGGGTGCACGACCTGGGACCGGTTCACGATCGTGAACTTGACGATGTCGTCGAGGCGTACAACCTGCGGCGGGATGTCCGGGTCGGCCGCGCCGTTGACGGTGTGGGCGTACCGCGGAAGCAGTCCGTGCAGGTCCAGGCCGCGGTCGAGAACGAGGGTGAATTCCTTGTCGATCCGGGACCACGGCACCGGAGAGGTGACGCCGTAGGTGAGCGGATCGAGTACCGGCCACGCGGCGGTCGCCGCTGAGACCGGTCCGGTCGAGTAGACCGCGCGTCCGTCGACGAACAGGGCCACCGGCGTGGCGGGCGCGGTGAACACCAGGTCGTAGCGTCCCCCGGCCGGGATCAGCACGGCGGTGTCCACGAGCGACGTCGGGCTCTGCAGGTCGGATCCGTCGATCGCGGCGACCCGGAACGGGGTCCCGGCCAGGGCGTACCGGTGCGTCGTGCTGTCGGTGTTGATCAGCCGCAGCCGCACCGGCACCCCCGCCTCGACCGGCTCCATCCTCGGTGCAGGCAGCGGCAGGCCGGAGAGGGTGTGCACCGGAACGGTGATGTCGACGCCGGTCCCCGGCGCCGGGCGCACCACCAGGACACCGTAGAGACCCATCCGGACGCCGAGGTCGGAGACCGAATGCGTGTGGTACCAGTACGTCCCGACCTGGTCGGCGCGGAACCGGTAGACGAACTCCTGTCCGGGCAGCACCGCCGCCTGCGTCAC
>NZ_JAEVHN010000176.1:0-10880 GCF_016803375.1 Micromonospora sp. 4G55 | reverse complement strand
ACCAGCACACGCCCCACCCGGGTGGCCCACTGGGTGAGCGACGCTGCCGATTACGCGGCGCAGCGGCCCTGGCTGCTCGCCGTCGCCGCTGCCGCACTGCTCGCCTACATCACCGGCCGCAACCTGCTGCAGCTCTGGCGGCACCGCCGCCACGCCGACGGCGCCCGCCTGGTCACCATCGCCCCACCCCCGGAGGTCGACCCCCACAGCGCACAGGCGCTATGGGCCAACCTCGCCGGCACCCTCACCCCCTCCCGGTACCGCCGCTGGCTCCACGGCACCCCCACGTCGCCTGGCAGTACACCTGGACCGGCCGACGGCTACTCATCTCCGTCTGGGTGCCCGGCACCGTGCCACCCGGAGCGGTCGAGGCCGCCGTCCGCGCCGCCTGGCCCGGCGCCACCTGCACCACCGACGACACCACCACCGCACCCATCCCCCCAAAGTGCCGGCGGCCGTGGGCGGGCAATTGCTGCCCACCGCCGCCGAATGGCTTCCCTTCGCCACCGACCACGACAACGACCCGCTGCGCGCGCTGATGGCCGCCGGCTCCCAACTACGCGCCGACGAGCACGCCTGCGTGCAGATCCTCGCCCGCCCCGCCACACCCCGCCGCGTGAGGCGCGCCCGACACGCCGCCGCCCGGCTACGCGACGGCAGAACCGCCGTCCCCACCCTCAACCCCGCCGCACCACTGCTCTGGCTCATCGAGACCTTCCAGACCGGATCCTCCGCCCGAAGCCGGTCCACGGTCGCCGGCACGCCCCGGCGAGATCCGGGGGTGGAACGCGACGTGCGGGCCATCCTCGACAAGACCGCCCACCCCCTGTGGGAAACCGCCGTGCGCTACGCCGTCGCCAAAACCAGCCGGCGCGCCACCACCGACCAGCGTCCCCGGCTGCGCGGCATCGCCGACACGATCGCCTCCTCCTTCGCCGTGCACTCCGGCCGCAACCGCCTCACCCACCGCACCCGCATGCCCGCCCCCACCGCGGTCCTGGCGGCCCGGCGCCTCGGCGCCGGGTTCCTCCACCAGCACCCCCGAACTGGCCGCCCTCGCCGCCCTACCCCGCGACCTGGCCGTACCCGGCCTCGACCGGGCACGGGCGAAGTCCATGCCCGCCCCGGTCGCCGTGCCCACCGGCGGGCGCGGCACCAAGATGATCGGAGACGCCCAGGTCGGCGGCCACGGCGTCGCCCTGTCCGTCCCCGACGCCCGCTACCACCTGCACGTCGTCGGCTCCACCGGCAGCGGGAAAACCACCCTGCTGGTCAACATGGCCGTCGACGACATCACCGCCGGCCGCGGCACCGTGGTCATCGACCCCCACGGCGACCTGGTCCTGGACATCCTGGACCGGCTCCCCGCCTCCGTCGCAGATCGGGTGGTGCTGTTCGACCCCGACCAGCCCAACCCGCCCACCCTCAACCCCCTGTCCGGCGACGACCCCGACCTCGTCGTGGACAACCTCGTATCGATCTTCGGGAACATCTTCTCCAAGGCATGGGGACCCCGCATGGACGACGTGATGCGCGTGGCCTGCCTGACCCTGCTCCGCCACGCCAACGTCACCCTGCAACACATCCCACCCCTGCTCAACAGCAAACAGTTCCGCTCCGCCATGACCGTCGACCTCGACGACCCGGCCGGCCTGTCCGGCTTCTGGCAGTGGTACGACGAGCTCAACCCCGCCCTGCGCTCCCAAGTCATCGGACCCGTCCTCGCCCGACTGCGCGCGTTCCTGCTACGAGACTTCGTCAAACGCACCATGCGCTACCCGCACTCCAGCTTCGACATGGGCAAAGTCCTCGACGGCGGAGCGCTGCTCGTCCGCATCCCCAAGGGACAACTCGGCGAGGACACCAGCAAACTGCTCGGCTCCCTCGTCCTGGCCCAGGTGTGGCAAGCCGCCACCGCCCGCGCAAGAATCGCCCCCGACAAGCGCCGCGACGCCACCCTGATCATCGACGAAGCGCAGAACTTCCTCACCCTCGCCAACAGCCTCGACACCATGCTCGCCGAAGCCCGCAAGTACCGGCTATCGATGGTCCTCTCCCACCAGGACCTGGCCCAATTCCCGAAAGACCTGCTCGCCGCCGTCTCCGCCAACGCCCGCAACAAAATCTACTTCTCATGCGCGCCCGAAGACGCCCGCGTCCTCGCCAGACACACCCTGCCCGAACTCGACGAACACGACCTGACCCACCTCGACGCCTACACCGCCGCCGCACGGCTCGTCGTCAACGGCCGACAGACTCCCGCCTTCACCCTCAAAACCCGCCCACCCCGACCGGTCGCTGGTGAAGCAACCGCCATCCGGCACGAGGCTGCAGCAGCTGTTAAGCGGCAGGACGTCAGTGCCATCGACAAGCTCGCAGAGGAGGCTCGCAAGAACCGGCCAAAACGGGACACAGGCAAGCCTTGATAGGGCCAGGGTACCGATCTGACATTTCAGCCCACTGAACCTCGGGTGGCGAGCAGTCCGCCGGGCAGGGGCTCCATCGCGCCGGATTAGCCGCAATCCTTTCAGCTATGTGTCGGACGGCGGGTCCTGCAGCACGAAATGCATAGCCCGCTGTCGGGTTGAGTCGCTGAGTTTGCCGACAAGGTAGATCATGATCAGCACGGCTTCGTCCGTGCTGTGGCCCTTCAATAGGTGCAGCCACAGGGTTTTGAGCACAGTGTCGACGATCTCCACTACGTGTTCCGGAACCAGCGCCTCCAACGCGTGCGCGATCCCGTAGAGGTGATCGGGACGCGCCCAGGCCTCGCAGGCCAGTGCCGTTGATACCTGAATCAGGTTTCCGTCACGGTGTTCTTGTGGAGACGCAGCGTGCAGGCCGAGGAGTGCGTGGTAGGTCCAGGCGGTGATTGCCTCGGCTGGCGCACGGCGCAGGGCCGCCCGAAGGACCATCGCGGCTGGCTCTGGCTGCGTCCAGGCTGCCGGCCGACCGAGGACGGCTGCTACGGGTCCGGGTTGCCATTGTTGTTCTGCGGCCACACGGATGAGCAGGTCTTGGTCGAAGGGCAGGTCGACGGCGTACTCGGTGGTCAAGGTATGCAGCGCTTGCTGCATGCTGTCCTCGTCGAGGTATCCGAGTTCGACGGCGGCGGCCAGCATCGACAGCGTGCCGAAGGTGCGGACGCCATGGGCGTGCGCCAGCCGCCGCAGACCGAGGTCGTCACACCAGAATCCGGCACCGATCGTCTTTGCCGCGTCAACGTTCAGCAGCCACGGCGGCTCCTGCTGTCCGTGCAGGGGCGGGAAATTGACGAGCGCGGGATGGCCGATGCGGCGAAGGTTCCGTGCGTGGGCCAGCATGGTGCTGATCTGCTGCTGCTGGCGCTGTCGGATATCAGGATTCGATTCTTCGGCGAAGAACCGGTCACGGTCCGGATCGAATCCCATGGTACCGACGGACGGAAGGCTGAAGTAGTCGTCCGCCGCGAGAAGGTCAGCGAGCCCCGCAGCGGTAGTCATTACTCTCGCGACGAGTCTGGTGAGGGCGGGCGCGATACCTGGGATCAACGCCAACGTGTACAGGGCGCTCGCATCGACGACGCAGTCCTGATCAATAGTGTCCCTGACGTATTGCAGCTCGGTCTGGATGTCTTGATCGAGTGGTGATGCGATGCGGTGCACCCCCAGCGGGCGGTACGGGAAAATCGCCGCATATGGCTTACCTACGACCGGGCTCAGGAGGCCGACCGGTACAAGATCGTCCAGGACGATGGCGCGTGCGGCCTGGTAACTGGCGGCGTGCGCTCGGAGCATCGACTCCATATCAGCGGGCAGGGTGTCGTCGGCGAAGGTGTATTTCGTGACTCTGCTGCTGTCGGGATATCGCTCGAAGAAGGAGGCCCAGGCTTCTGTAACCTCCCGCCCAACCTCTTCCGGCAACTCGGAACGATCGATCCGCGTGTTGATCGCGTTCATCGCTGCCAGATGCATTTCCTCGTCGTGCGAAAAGGCACGAAGTTGCTCCAGCGCCGTTCGGGCCACCTCGGGGGCATCGCAGAACCGGCGGACCAGGTCGAGCAGGAACATGGCGCGGTGGGGGGTCGTAGGCTGTGGTTCGCCATGGCGGCGGAGTGTCTGCAATGCCTCCTTCGGGCTACCGTCCCGGAATTCGCACAGGGCGAGGTTCCAGCGCGCGTCATCGTCTCGGTCGTCGAGCTCCAGGAGGGACCGGCACGCGGACATGGCACTCGACCAGTCGTGCAGCGCGACCTGGATGTCGACCAGGCGCCGCAGAACCGTGGCTCGGCCGGGCCAGAGCATGCCCGACTCGGTGAGCGCCTGCTGGGCGATCTCTCTGGCGCCAGGCCAGTTGCCGTCTTCCATGTAGCAGTCGATGGCCATCAGCAGCAGACGTGGATCTTTCGACCGCTGCATGGCGTCGACCAGTACGCGCGCGGCGCGGGGCAGATCGCCGGCCGCACGGATCAACTCAGCGCGACGAACGGAGGCGAGGGGAAGGTCCTGCTCGAGGCTGCGGAGCCTGCTGTCGGCGTCGGGGCCGCTGATTGACGCGACTTCGCGGATCGAATCGATCTCAGCCATGGCGGCTGGATACTTCTGCCGCAGGGCATCAGCGTGTGCCTGGTGCGTCGCTCCTTCAAGGGCGAGGAAGCGCAAAGCACGAAGCTGCTGCTCGTCTGTCAACGCCGCGTCCGCCACGCGCAGCCATGCGTCGGTGCTCGTTAGGCGGCCGCCGTCGACCGAGTGCAGGCTCAGGATCTCTGCCTCAACCTGGAGCTTAACGAACCCGTCATTGGTCTCTGCGGCGAGTTGCTGCGCTTGTGTCGATCGGCCGGTGAGTGCCGCCCCAAGCGCCGCGAGAGGCAACACCCGGCTGTCGGCCGCCTCGTGTGGTGTTGCGTCGCCCTCAGGCGAAGGCCGCGTAATTGCCCACACTGCCTCCGGGTCCTCGCCGATGAACATCGCCTCCGCCGCAGCGGCGATGGCTTCGGCGCTGTCCCCCCTCCACAAGCGGCGAAGGTTCCTGGCTCGGATGGCAAGGTCACGGGCTCGGGCGGCGTCCTTCCACCTGCTGTCACCAGCACCGGAAGCGGAGCGATGTCGAAGTAGTTGCGCGAGGTGTAGGAGTACACCCGACCAGGGAGTCTTTTCGGCAACGCCTTCGAGGACGGTGATCGCGTCGTCAAGCCGGTCCAGATTCATGAACACTGTGGCTGTCACGGACGCGGCCGCGTCGCGCTCCCAGGCGGTCTGCGGGTTGAACCCGGCGATTGCCACAGCCGCCTCGGCCCATCGACCTTCATGACCTAGGCGCGTAGCGGTGGACAGAGGATAGGTCGGATCGATCCGCTGAGCTTCGTCGAGGAACGCAAGCGCCCCGTCCGCGTCGTCGGCGGTCCAGGCCACTTGCGCGGCACGAAAAAGCCAGAAGGCCCTCGGGCTCACACCCAGGTTAAGCGCCGCACGTATGAACTCCACCGCCGCAGCGGGCTGCGCAAAGGCGAGCATGAGCTCGGTCACGACGAGCTGGCCATGCGCCGACAAGCTCGCGACTGCTGCTGGCGGCGCAACGGCCCACTCGCGTGCCACCCGATATGGATCAGTCGAATCGCGCGTGAACGCGACTATTAACTGCCAGGTGCTCTCGTGGTCGACATCCTCGTCGAGGAGTTGCCTGGCAAGTGGGGGGAGCCGGTTCAGCACACGGTCGTCGCGTTCGAGCTGGCTGATTTCGATCCGGTCGAGCTGCTCGTGAATGCGTTCCCCGGCTTCAGCGACGTCGTCGCTGGTTGCCGGCTGCGGGCCAGCCTGGTCATAGAAATAGCCGACCGCCCATAGCCCGAACATCACAACCGCGAGCACGAACGACGCGGCCAACGGGTGCCGCTGCACCACGGACAACCAGCGCGGCAGAGTGAGCAGGTCACTGGCAAGGTTGGTCGTAATCGCCAAGAACGCACCGACGAACGTACCGATCAACGACACAGCGAGCGTCGGAAGGTACCGGAGCCGCCGAGGACCACCCATGACGATCATCGCTTCCATGCCGGTGTTTGCGGATCTTTGATCGTCCGCCGGACTGGCCTGAGTCGGTGTCAAAACCACGGTGCGCTAACCACCTCAGCAGACCGGGTCAACAATGGCCGCAGCTGCAAGCAACAGCGTAACCATCGGCCGCCTCCTGACGCTCGACCAAGCTCAGCGAGCCGACTCGCCGCCGTCGGGCCCCTGGCGCGAAGTTGCCGCTAGCGTCGACCGCGCCGTGGTTCGACCCGGCGTGCTTACCCGACGTCTGCCCGATGTCGCCGAGTGACTGCGCACGCCTGGCCTCCCACCCACGACAACACCTGCCAGCCCTTGTCAATGCCTCTGCTTCACCCCTTCCGCCGGCCCTTCGCCCGCCCTTCACCACTGATCGCCTATTAGCCCCGACAGGTTTCGCGGGTCGGTCTGTCGGTGCTGCACACGGCCCCTGATAGTCACCCTGCCAGCCCGATGCCGTTTCCAGACACCCCTCCATAGAGGGGACCTCTCCACCCCCGAGGGAATCTCGCGCGCCTGCCTCCGCCTGCGATCCATCCGGCTCCACCGCGCCTCGACCCCGAAGGACATCCACTCATGGCCTCCCAGCCTTCCCGCCCCGACCCTGCCGCCTCCGACCGTCCGTCGCGCGACCCAAGCCCGACGGCTCGCCGTCGGCCTGCTTCCGGCGGCCTGGGCAGCCGGCGCGCTCGCTTGGACAACCTTCGCCGGCTGACCACCCGAGACCGTCAGCTCCTCGCCTGGCTCGCCGAGCACTACGTGTTGTCCACCGATCAGATCGGGCAAGCCCTGTTCACCTCCCGTCGCTCGGCACTGCTTCGGCTGTCGACCCTGTATGCGATCGACGCGGTCAGCCGGTTCGTCGACGTCACCACCGGTGACAGGCAGCACCTTTTCGCTCTCGGCCCGCTCGGCATGCTCGTGCACCCCACCACATACACCGACCCGGACCGGGCCAACGCCCGCCGCCGCGCAGCAGCATCGAGCGCACCGAACGCATCGTCGGCAGCCGCAAATTGCGCCACCTGCTCGGCACCAACCAGCTGTTCGTCGACCTCATCGCCTACACGCGCACCAACCCGCATGCCCGCCTGGCGCGTTGGTGGTCGGAGCAGCACGCCACCGCCGCCTACGCCATCGCCGGCATCCGCCCCGACGCTCACGGCATCTGGTGCGCCGGCGGCCGCACGGTGGGTTTTTTCCTTGAGCACGACAACGGCACTGAACCGCTGACCACGGTGTTACGCAAGCTGCGCGGCTACGAACGCCTCGCCGAGTTCGGACCTCGCTACCCGGTCCTGCTGCGGGTGCCCAGCCGCCGCCGGGAGACCAACCTGCTGCGTGCGCTCGCCGGTGTGCCCACCGTCATGCCCGTGGCCACCGGCGTGCAGGGCGAGCACCCGGCTGGCCCGGCCTGGACGCTGAGTACCGACTCCGGCCCGCGCCGCTGGCTGCACGAGCTGCCCTGCGACCACGGGCCCGACAACCCCGCGACCAATCCCCACCGCTTCGCCGACAACCCCGACCAGTGATCCCTCTACCCGCTCACGGCCTGACAGCGGCGGTCACTGCCTCGCCCCCACAAGCGCAGACCCCCCATCTGACAGGCGATAGCGCCGGCTGACAGACCGACGCGGTCTGACACCCCGCAAGCCCCACCTCGCGTACCGGCGCCCAGGGCTCTGACAGCCCAGGTCAGCGCCATTTTCCGGACGACATGGGCGCCACGGGCGCTGACAGAACCCACCGCTACCGTCGTCGACAACACCACCCCCCACATATCGCTTCACCGGTTCGGTCCCACCTGCAGGGATCCCTCGCCGCACCTCTGCGGTGCGCCGGCGCCCACCCGCTACGGCCGGTCGGCACGCGCCCCGCGCGGCGGCCCCCAGGTCGCACCAACCACCCGCACCATCCGCGCCCCTTCTGCCTTGTCTGCCCTGAGCCGACCCATGCACTTGGTGGGCCGGTCCCTTGTGCGCGCTCTGACGCGCCCGCCTCAAGGAGGAATCCCATGGCCCAGACCGTCAACGGCACCCCGCTGACCCGTAACGGCAGCCGCGTGCCGGCAGCCCCCAACCGGCCCAGCCCATCCCCCGTCAAGCCGGTGCCTGCCGCCGCTGCCCGACGGCCGGTGCCGCAGCCGATCGCCACGCCGGCCCCGACCATCCAGACGATGATCGTGTGCCTGCCCGACGACGTCCCCCAGGAGGCCCTCGCCACCGGGCAGCTCGCCACCCACTTCGGCGTTCCCGGCGCCCTCACCGCCCGCTTCTGGGCCACGCCCGGCCTGCGGCGCTGGCAGCGCCACCATCTCATCGGCCTGCGCAAGGGCGCACCCGCGCTCTGCGCCGGCGGCCCCGTCAGCCTGCTCGACCTGGTCGGTATGCGCCACGCCGCCGCGGTCGGCGCCGGCATCCGCCATCAGATCTGGCAACAGGCCGTCCACGGCACCCGACCCGCCACCGGATGGCCCGCCTTCGAGGCACGCCACCTCGCCAACCCCGACCGCTACCCCCACGACAGCGCGGCCGCGGACTTCCACGCCCAACCCCGCGTCCAGGCCATGCGCCTGCACGCCGCCGCCAACCCCGGACCCGGCCAACCCGGCATCGGAGAGCTGGAGATGTACCAGGCCGGCCCCCTCGCATACCAGCACTACAGCGCCGCCACCGCCGTGGTCGGCGACGCCATGCTCGCCGCCGACGGCCGCGAACTCGCCCCCACCAGCGACGCCCTCGCCGACCGCACCACCTACATCGAGCAGGCCCTGCGCCACCTCGCCACCCTCGCACCCGACCAGCGGCTCATCACCGTCGCCCTCTAACGCCACGATCGGCTCACCGGCGCCACGGCGCCCTCAGCTTCCCCTTCTCCTGGGGGACACCAGGCGTTGTCCCGCCGTCGTGCGGCGCTCCCGGCATGACCCAGCCTTAGCGCGGTAGCACCTCGCACCCCCAACGCTGTGGGCACACCGCGTCGGCCACTCCCACGGCTGGTGCGTCGACGGCAGCAGCGCCGGGCGCCCCGGGCATGGGGTGACCCGCCAGTCCGGCCTGCAGCAGGCAGCTCTATTCCTCTTCCGCCCACGTTGGCCTCTCACCGCCGACTGGACCAGGCGGCGCGATCCCACACCGGGTCCGGCGGCGCCCGCCCGTAGCCACCCCCAGCCGGCGCGCCCACCCAATGCCTGCCGACAGGCCGATGCCGGTCAACGGCGGTGCGGGAGGACACCTTCCCGAGATTCGGTCCGAGCACTTGATCAGCGCGGCGGTCGAAGCGTGGATCAGTGCGCGGACCTCAACCCGCAGGAACCACACGACGAAAGGAACTTTTTATGACGGACACGCCATCGGAGAACCTCCCCGCGCACAGTGCGTTCAAGGTGCTGGCGGCGCTGGCCGAACTCGGCGAGGCCACCGCCGCGACGGTCGCCGAGCACGCCGGACTCGGTTACTCCACCACCACGCCGAAGCTGCGCGCCTGGGAAGGATCGGGACAGGCCGAGCGGCTCCGCACCGGCGACGGCCGCACGCTGTGGCGACTCACCGACGCTGGCCGCGCCGCCACCGCCGCGCCGCAACCCGCGGCGAACGCACCCGACCCGGCCGCCACCCCGGAGGCCGCGCAGGAGCCGAGCCAGGACGGGGACGCACCCCCTGCCGCCCAAGCGGCAGACGCCCCGGCCAGCCCCAGCGCGCCCGCACCGCCGCAGACCGATCTGAACGCGCAGGGCGCGCCTATGCCTGACGGCGCCCCCGCCGGTGACACGCCAACCGGCCCCGCGCCCGAGACTCCGTCGGACAATCCCGACGATGCCCGCGCACAGCGGAGCCAATCTTCGGGCGGGTCCCGCCGCATCGGCGGGTCGCTGCGCGGAGCGATCCTGGACATTCTCGAGGCGCACCCGGACCGGGCCTACAAGACCGGTGAGCTGTGCCGTCTCATCGACGCCGCGAACGTCGGCACCGGCGCGGCCAAGGCCAGCGCGGGCGCCGTCGCCAACGCCGCAACGAAGCTCGTCGCCGACGGGCAGGCCGTGCAGATCGTCGAGCGTCCGGCCACGTACCAACTCGCCCCCGCCACCGGCGGCGAGTGACTCCACCTGTCAGGCAGCCCGGGGGCGGGCGTCGAAGTTCGCAGCCTCACGCCCGTCCCCGGTGCTCCTTCGTACAAGTCGGGTAGCCCCATCGCGTCGCCGTGACGGGGCCCCCTCAGAACCGGGCGTGCGGCTTTCACCGCACCCGGCTCAAGCAAGCCCCACGGGCTCGCAGGTCTCTTGCGGTGCTGGGCTCACGTTGGCAGCGGAGGTGCGCCGCCGCCGGCAGTGAGCGTGGACGAGACGCGGTTGATCGTCCGGCCCGCCACCCCCTGGGACGATGGCTTTGCGGCTGATCGCCTTGCGGGTTCCGCGCAGCCACTGTTCCCACTGCTGTGGGTTCTGCGGCTGCCGGTCGGCGTGCAGCAGCAGGTCGTCGCAGTAGCCGCACCGCCCGTGCTGAGCCTGGAGCAGGCCCAGGGTGAGGCGGTTGACTGGGAGCGACGATCGGCTGCGGCGACGCCGGGCGTTCCAGTAGTCGGTCAGGGTCGGGTCGTCGACGGACGCCGAGCCGATGACCATCTGGTGCCGGACGATTTTCGTCCAGCCGAACTTGAGCAGGTATGCGCCGCTGTCGCGGTCGCCGAACACCCACCGGGTTCTGCGGGACGGGTTGAACCGGTCGAAGTACCGGGAAACGATCCAGTGCTTCGGCTTGTTCGGGTGGCGGCGTAACGCCCACCTGTAGGTCAGCTGCCACAGGTAGTGGTCCAGCCGGCTGAAGACTCGACTGGACACCGCCGTCCGGTAGTAGG
>NZ_JAEVHN010000175.1:0-10931 GCF_016803375.1 Micromonospora sp. 4G55 | reverse complement strand
TCCTGCGCGACGGTGGCCGGCTCGATCTACCCAGCGACTCGGCGGCGCTGGCAGTACGAGCCCTCGACCGGATCATGGCCGAGGACTCCGAATGGCACGACCTATGGCAGGACGCCGCCGGGAACGTTAACCCAGCCTTCGACGCCGTCCACGACCTACGAACGGTCCTTACGGCGTAGCAGAAGGTGGTGGCGCATCAACTGTCCGCCACGCTGACTCGGTACCGACCAGGCGCGGCGGGTCCAAGAAGCCTTCAATGCATGCGGGGAGCATCGAGCATGCCGGGCGGCACAGCGCCGAGCCCATAAGCCGCCACACCAACAGCCCAAAGAAGACTCGCGGTTCCGACAGCGCCGAGCATCCCCACGCCAACAGCCCGCAGTCTGGTTCGCACGAGCACCACGGCCACCGAGACGCTGACGAGCGCTGGACAGGCACCCATGAACGCAAGGGTGAAGTACCACTCGCCGACGTTGTCATTGCCAGTCGGCCCCCAACCAGCGAACACGAGAACCACGGCCTCCGGCAGCAGTCCGGTGCACGCTCCGACCGCGCTCGACGCTTGAGCGGAGGTGAGGCATGCGAGGCGCATGCCGTCAGAGGGTATAGGGCCGCGGGCAGGCACCCAGGAATGGTGCAAACGGGACCCACGGGTGTGCTCGGCCGCGCGGGATTACAGGATGTGCAGGAGATTGTGGGTCGCGGCGAAGCGGTTGTCGCCGGTTGGTGGTGTTGGTCCAAGCAGGTGTTCGGCGGCGCCTCCGGCGTTCGCCGCCGAGGCCGACGCCGACATGTGCCAGGTTGGGGCGGTTGCCACGTACTTGTAGCTGCGGCAGCCGTCCGCGTCGGTCCATGGACGTCCACGGCCGCCCGCACCAGTCCTCCCTCAGCTAGTCACTGACCCCTCGCCGCGGCCTCTTGATGGATGACACAGAGGGGAGCCAGATCAGTGCGCCTAATGAACCTTCCGGCCGTCTACGCCGCACCTTTAGACGCTGTTTGCGGCAGCGCCGAGCACGTACCACAGCAACGCACTCAGGACGCCGCTGGAGGCCGTGGCGACAAGCAGCGTCGGCCACGCGAGCCAGAGACGGTGCGCCGTGGCCAGCCAGACCAGAACGGTCAGGGGAAGCACGATCTTGAGCAGTTCCGAGATCACAACACTTTGGATGAACTCCGCTTGGTACGGGTCGGCCACCGGCAGCAATTGCCAGGGCGGCACCTCCACCATCGCCTGCCAACCCTCGCCGGACAGAAGCCCACACGTGACCCCAGCGGCCAGCGCTGCTGGCGACACTCCGCCGACTCGTACGACATGGCCAAGGAGCCCTAGCGCCGGTCCCGCGACGAGAGAACCGATCAACCACACTGTCGTCATAATGGCGACCGAGCGCAGACCCTGCAGGTCGGCCGACGTACCGTCCTCCAAGAAGCCCCCACTCCATCGGCGGCTGACCACCAGCACAAGCAGGTAATAGAGCAGCGTGGCCAGCACCAGTAGAGCGGTAGCGCCGCCAGCGGCTCGTCTGACACCGACAGCCGCACGGCCGGCCAGGAAGGCCGCCAGGCCCCAGGCGAAGCCACTGCTGGTAAGCGAGATCACGACCTGTCCCACAACACCGTCGACAGAGTCGGCAGCGAACGCGAGCAGCCCCAACGCGACGGCGGCGGTGGCGACGACCCCCGCATAGGTGCGACGTGGCCCTTCAACAGCAACGTCGGTCACGCCCAGCCTCCTCAAACGGGCGCCCACCGTATCAAGATCTCAAGGGTCGCCTCCCTTCCTGCGCCTACAAGAAGGCATCCTCATCTCGGCTACTTGAGAGCGCGCGGGCGCGGCTCCGTCGTGCGTCCGGTCGGGGGCGTTCGTCGACTCGGCTCCGCATGTGGTAGCGACGTGTTCGGGTGCCGTCTCTGATTCCACATGGCGAATCGGAGGCTCAGTGCAGGGCGATGTGGGCCTCGGTGAGGAAGCGGTCGCGGTCGTCGCCGTGGGCGATTGCTGCGTTGTAGACGGCGTCGATCGCGGCGACCAGCGGATCGTCATTCGCCAGGGCGATCAGGGCGGGGAACGCGGCGGCCTGCTGGAGCATCTCGGTGACGCCGCGTGTGCCGAACGCTTTCGGGTCTAGCCGGAGCGGGACGGTGGTGTGCGGCACCTCGGGATCGGACAGGAGCCGGTTGAACGCGGCGGTGCCGCTCTGCTCGGTGAAGGATCGGGGCAGTGGGCGGTCGGCCTCGGCGGCGGCGAGCGCGTCGGCGATCCACCCGATCTGCTCCAGTCCGGCCACCCGCATCGCGCGGCGGGCCGCCCAGCAGGCTGCCTCGCGCTGGCGGGCGGCGGGCAGCGCGTCGATGCGGTCGAGCATCGGGCGGTCGATCCGGGCCAGGGACCGCGCCTGGCTGAGGAGCCCGCGGACACGATCCGACGGCGGAGCACCTCCCCACTGCTCGGCGACGCGCTTGGCCTGCAGGCGGCGGGTCTTCTCGGCCAGCGCGGTCGCCTCGGCGGCCTGCTTCCGCAACGTCTCCACCCACGGATACGACCCGACGGTGTCGAGCAGATGCTCCCAGATCAGACCGAGGGCGAAGGCGTGCCGGCCCAGCACACCCTCGTGTCGCAGCTCGAAGCCGTCGGGGCCGGACGTCAGCCGTACGGTACTCGGCTCGTTGTCCGGCAGCGTGGTCAGCGGTTGAGGGAAGATCGGCTCGTCGGCGGTGGCCCACGACCAGGTGAGTGTCTCGCCGTCGACCGGCTCCAGCCGGACCTCCAGGTCACCGGCGGGCAGCACTCCCACCGAGGCCTCGACCGGCACCGGCCGGTAGCGGACCACCGCCACCCGGGACAGGCCGGCGTCGTCCTCGTACGGGTCGGGTGGCAGCGGCCCAAGGATGGCCGGACGGCCAGACGGGCGCGGTACCAGGGACAGCATCGCCCACTCGGCGGCCTTCGCCGGTCTCTGCTCCCAGTCGCGGCCCCCCGGGTCGGCCAGTACGGTGCGCCATGGCGTCTCCTCGGAGACCGCCCAGATGTGCAGCTCGTGCCGCTCGGGCGGGTCGTCGTCGGTGCGTACGGTCTCGTGCAGGCGGTCGCGCGCGTGCACCCGCACCCGGATCAGCCCGCGCGGGACGGCGACGTCGGTGAGGGCCGCTGCGGTGCCGCCCATCAGCCCGACGACCGAAAGCCGGCCGCTGGGACTCCAGAGGGTCGCCTCACTGATCGCGTCCCAGCCGACGTCGGCCTCCGCCGGAGGACCGGGCAGGACACGGACGCGTGCCCGGATCCAGCCGGTGTGTATGCCGCAGAAGCCGGTGACCTGATGCGGCCCGCCGACGTGCAGCAGGTCGTCGCCGAGGGTGTAGATGTCCATGCGGGATGCGCCCGGCACCGTTGACACCTCGTACTGGCAGTAGCTGACAAACAGCCGCGCCCACTCGGTCACGGATCCCGAAGTTTGATGATCTGCGCCATGCAAATCGTCCACTCCCAGATCCTATGGCCGTCCTCATCGGACCTATGAAGCACGGGGTCGATGGGAAGTCCTCGCCGGCGCTGTCCGACCAGGCCAGGTGGCCGACCCGGTGCGCACAAGCGTCTGTGACAGCATGACTGGTGACGCAGCCGTGTAGGACTGGCCTGAGGCGGGAAGCGGGCCCGGTGCCGCGCTTTGTCGGCGGCAGATGTTCGCGCCTGGCCCTATCGCTAAAGGTCGATCCAGTAACGCCTGGCGGGTCCCGAATTTGGTGTCCCGGATGCCCTCGAAGACGCCGCCGCACCGCTCGATCGTCTTTGCCGAGGCGACGTTGTCGACCGCGCAGACGGCCAGCAGCCGATCCAGGCCGAGCGCTAGCGCCTCGTCGAGCATCCGGCCCAGCGCCCAGGTGGCCAGCCCGCGCCGGCGGGCGGCCGGCCGGATGCCGTAACCGATGTGGCCGGCCCACCGCATGTAGTCGTCGCTACCGTGCCGCAGTACGATCCCGCCGAGCACGCGATCTCTCTCGACGATCCATCGATACGTGCAAGGACGTTTGCCGACGTCGATCGTCTTCGCCGGATCCGACTGGTCCGTCAGCCGCGCCACCCAGGTCGCGAACCCGGTCGGCGAATCCACCTCGTCGGACGGGCCCAGCCCGAAACCGTCCTCGTGCAACCCGGGACCCCACTCCGCGTGAGCCTCGAGCCATGCACGGTGCAGGCGGACGGTAGGTGCGATCAACTCGGGCACGCGACGACCATACCGGCCAGAGCACACACGGACATCAACGTGAACATGCCGCGAGCACTGCACTCTCCACGGCAAAGGCGGCGCGTCCGTCGAGCAACGTGACGCCCGGTAGGCGGCTACTTATCTACTGGTGGTACGGCCGCAGCTCGGCGAGGCCTGGTCGAGGTGACCGGCGGGGTCGCTCTCTCATCGGCTGCCCAGGACCGCGGATCGCGGCCAGAAGCGGATACGTCCGTGGCGTGATGCCGGCGCTCCGCCGCGTAGCTCGAAACGGACGGAACGCTATACCGTGACCGAGTGGATCTTCTCGTGGTGGGTGGCAGCGGCTTTCTCGGACTGGAAATCACCCGTCAGGCGCGGCGCGCCGGTCACAGCGTCGCGGCGACCTTCCACAGTCGCGTTCCCGCCGTCGCTGACGTTGACTGGAGGAATCTGGATATCCGCCACCGCGACGACGTCACGGCCCTGGTCCTCGCAGCACGACCTGATGTGATCGTCAATTCCGCCTACCGGCAATCTGACTGGGCAACCACAGCCGAGGGCGGCATGCACGTCGCCCTCGCAGCGGCAGTGGTAGGAGCCCGTCTTGTGCACCTGTCCAGCGATGCGGTCTTCTCCGGTACGACGGCCCGCTACGACGAGACGCACGTCCCGGATCCCACGACACCATACGGTGCCGCCAAAGCCGCCGCCGAGACCGCGATCAAGGGCATAACGCCGACCGCCGTCATCGCCCGGACCTCACTGATCATCGGTGACGGCGATTCCCAGCACGAGAGACACGTGCACGCACTGGCAGCCGGTGCCGTAACCGGTGCCCTCTTCACCGACGACGTGTGATGCCCGGTGCATGTCACCGTGATGCCCGGTGCATGTCACCGACCTCGCCTCCGCCCTGCTCGAACTGGCCGCGTCGCCATACGCCGGGTGTGCCCAACACTTGCACCCGCACCGGACGCCGCCGGCCGAAACGAGTACCGCCACGAGGAGTCCGACGCGCATGGCCTCGACGCGGACGAGGGCGGGCGGCCCCGAAGGACGCACAGCCGGGAGCTGCGTGCCCGCCCACGGCCAGCGAGCCGGCGGCGGCGCTGGCTGATCCCGCCGGTCATGCTGATCGCCGAGGCCACCAACCGCCACGACCGCCTTCCCCAGCGGGCGCTCGGTCTCACCGCTCAGCTCTGCAGTACCGGCGAGCGAGGTGCGCAAACGCCGACGCAGCCGGGGTGATGGAGCAGTGGAGAATCCCGGTGGTGGGGGTGCTCCACGAGGAGAAGGTGCCACTCATCCGAACGGCCTCCGCGCCTGGACAGGAGACGGTGAAGGTGCCCTCAACCTTGAGGATTCCGGAGAACGCCACCACCGTGCCCGACTGCTTGTTCTCCGTCAGCGTCCTTCGTGCCAGATCCGCTTCGTCGTCCGGTGTGGATTGCGCCTCCACCGGTAGGTCCTTCGTGGTGGACAGCGACTCGGCCAGAGTCGGAATCCAGCCGGTGGACAGTGGGGCCCCTGAGAGCCTGGGTTGGGATTGTTCTTCCTTATGAACGAGGGCTGGCTTGCTCGCCGCGCTCCCGTCTCGGACAAAGACGCTCGTAAGCCTTTTTTCCTGCGATACCCCGGACCACGTGATTTTGGCTTGTTGCGGGGCGCACATCGACGGCGTCGGGGATGCCGCCGAGGAGGCGGGTGTCGCTGTTGCGGTCTTCGCTGCTGAAGGCACCGGTGCGGCGGTCGAATTAGACGCGGCGAGGACGAGAAGTACGAGGGTGAGCGCCAGTAGAGACCTAGCCTGGTGGCGACGCATGTCTGACCTCATCTTGTTGAGCTGGCGGTGCCGCCGTCAGTCATGCTGCCATGTCTGACGGCGGCACCATATTGCTGCCTGCTAGTAGCAGTACTGTTCCTTGGCCTTCAGGCCCAGGCCGGTGGGTGTGGTGCCCTTGCAACGCACCGCGCCGTCGGTTTCGACGGTCCAGGACTTGGCGGTGCCCTTCTGTAGGAGCTGAATGGTGAGAGGGGACGGAAGCGGCACGCTCATGCATTACTCCGTGCCGTGATGACCGCGATACTGAATAAGGACCAGACGGAAGAAGCGGCCGGAGCCGTCGGCGGAGGCGAAAGCCGTCGCCGAGCTGGTCCGGGCGGCCACCCGGCGACGCCACCCGCCCCCGCACCGGCGTCTTCGCCACCCGCAGTCCCGACCGGCCCAACCCGATCGGCCTGCACGAGGTGCACATCCTCGCCATCGCCGGAACGCGCGTCCACGTCCGGAATCTCGAAGCCCTCGACGCAACCCCGATCCTGGACGTCAAACCTCTCCTCACACCCGACCCCTCTCCGGCAGCCTGGGCCATCTGATCCGTAGCCTCGGCGGTGCTGTCCCAATCGGTCCGGCCCGGTGCTTGGCCCCTGGCACAGAGCCTGCTGGCGTCCCCGCCCGTACGTCACAGTCCGAGGCCGTCGCTGTCAATCGCTGCCGTCAACGCGGCCGGGTCCTTGCCTCTGTGAGGACGTGTCCAGCCCTATCTCCCCCTGGTTTGGTCGGCACGACGCTGAGGTACTTCCATGTCTCACCGCGTCAGAGGCAAGGGGTAGGACAGCCATGTCGATGATCACCGCTCGTCGCGCCTTGGACGCTGGTGGCGTTCTGCGGCGTATAAAGATCGAGGTTGATGGGCAGGTCATGGCGCGCCTGAAACGCGGAGCCGCCCAAAGCGTCGAGGCAGCGCCAGGCCGGCATGTGGTACGGGCTCAATTGGACTGGCAGAGCAGCGGGCCAGTTGAGGTGCACCTCACCGGCACCGAGGCGATCGCTTTGGAGGCCGCCATAACGGAACGGTCGATGACGTTCACGGCGACTTTCCTACAGCCAAAGACCGGGCTCGACCTACGGGTGGTATGACCGCGCATTATGAGATCAAGATGAGCAGTCCGGTGAGCTGCGCGGATTGCCTTCTAGCAGCGGAAACGGCTCTCGATATCTCACACTGCTCCCCTGCCTTTCGCCATCCTTCTGCGGACTGGATGCGGACCGCACCCCTCCTGAAGGTCTGTGGCCGGTTGCGGGGCTACCGGACTGGCAACCCCGGCCTACGATCCTGCGCATGAACGTGACGCGGGTCCGCCTGCTTGCCTGCATGGTCATTCCGCTCCTGGCGGCCTGCGACGCCGAGCCCTCCGGCCCGATAACGGCCGCGTCGGTCACCTACAGCTGCTGTGAGGCCCAGGACGTCGACAGGCCGTACCAGCCTGGCCAGACCTTGACTGTGCACTGGACCGTCGAATCACCGGATGAGCCGGGCCGAACCCCACCACAGGTTGAGTTGACCGCACGCCTGACCGGTCCATTCGCCACCGTAGGTGATCTCAAAGCCGCCACAGAAGGCACCCCAAACGTTCCGCGGCTGGTCACCCTCGCGGCCGCACCGGTTCGACCATCCGGCACGCCCGACGAACGTCCCGTCAGCACGGTCGCTATCGGTTCCGACGCCAAGCCGGGTTACTACAACCTGGTCACCTCCGTGGTCGACGGCGGCAACACGGCGAGCGGCGGCGGCAGCATCGTCCAGGTAGTGCCCAAACCCTGAGCGGCGTGGATCGCGTCCCCATATGCGTCAGGCAACTGACCGGCCTGGGGATTAGAAGAAGATCGCGGATGGCTGGTCAGGCGGTCGCGCACCTGGTCGGCCGGTACGTCGTTGTCGGGCATTGTCGGCGTCGGCGGGCGGGCTTGGCTGTACCGATGGCTGTACGGTTGATCTATGACAGCGGCCGAGGAAGGGAATGCGGAACGCTTCCGCGATCCGAAGCCTTGGCTGCGTGGCTTGGCTGCTGGCGAGATCGTCGTCCGTTGCCCTCGCTGTTCCGGGCGGGCTTCCGTCCTTCCTGACCCTGAGTCGGCCGGCAGCTCCCGGCACCATGTCTGGCTGCGCCGTCGGCTCAGTTGTCTGGGGTGCGCGTATTCGGACGTCTGGGATGCTCCTCGCCGGGCAGGCGACGACGCGCGAACATTGCCTGAGTTCTCGGGCCCGAATGACCCGTACTTTGGGCTGCCGCTCTGGCTTTCGGTCGACTGCCGCGGCCGAGTGCTCTGGGCGTACAACGGCGAGCATGTGGACCTGCTGGAGGCGTACGTGTCCGCTCGGTTGCGGGAGCGCGGCCGGGACATGGGGAGCCAGACCCTTGTCGAGCGCTTGCCCGCGTGGGTCAAGGACGGCAAGCATCGCGCTGACGTGCTGGAGGGGATAGGCCGACTTCGGGCCCTGCTGGCCTGACCGCCGACCAACGGCCACCGTCAGTTTGGAAGAGCGTGCTCAAGCGGTCGTGATGCCCGAAACGCCTGTAGGCGACGGCCGGTCCGGTCGCGTCTCGTGCCCGCTCGTGCCCGCTCCGCGCCACGGTTACTGGCCCGCGGATGGCCCATGCCGGCTTTCGAGTTAGAAGAAGATCACGTTGGCTGGTCGTCTGGTGATCGCATGGTTCACTATCGCGCATGACGTGGCGAAGGACCGGGCTGGTGTTGGCGGTCATCCTGGCGGTGGTGGCCTTCGTTGGCTGGCGCTGGTGGCACAGCCGCCCGCCGTACGGCCCGGAAGCGCTGGCCATCAAGTCCTCACTTCAGTCCGTCAGCCACGAGGAGGCTCAGGCCGCGCTCGGCGAGAAGGTAGACGCCCCGGTGTCCAACGGACGTGACCAGTTGGTGCTCGGGCGGGTTTCTTGGCAGACCCCGCCCAAGCCACTCGATGGCGGATACTTCGCGATCTTTCTCATTGACAAGCGCACCAACCTCAAGCCGGGAAGCTTCTGCGCGTCGTCGCCACTGCAGGAGGCCGTCGGCCTCGGGAGTGCCGGAGTCGAGAACAAGATCGCCGAGCGCTATTCGTGGCTACAGGGCGCAGGCTACGTCAGAGAGGGAAACAGCTGGTGGAGCTACGGCTCCAGACTGGCCGTGTCCGACGGGAATGCTTCGCCGCTAACGTTCGTCGCGCCGTTTCCGCATGTGGAGGGGCCGCTACGGGCGGCGGTCCACGTGCCAACTGCCCCGGTTGCGATTTCGGACCTGCTGTTGGCCCTGGTCTATATGGGGCCGGACGGGCAGGTGTACTGGGCGCAACGGCTCCAAGGGTAGATAGCGGATCTCCTCGTCGGCAGTCGTAGACCGTCCAGCCTCTCCGGACGGGGTCCAGGTGGAGCGCCCTACCGGACGAACGACCTTGGCCCCGTCCGGGGGAGGCTGGACGGTCTGACGACTGCCGACGAGGAGATCCGCTCAGCTACCGAAAGACCGCACAGCTGCGAGGAGCTGCCCGAATCGCTCTAAGGGACGTCTCGTAACTGGGTGGAGGCGTTGCCCGTGGCCCGGGTCAGTGGTCAGCCGGCGAGGATGATGTTGTGGAGGTTGGCGATGCCGGAAGCGGCGTCGGCCAATGTGTGGGCGGCGCGGCGGTAGTCGCGCAGGATCTTGAAGCACTTCATCCTGGCCAGGGCGTGTTCGACCCCTGCTCGGACGGTGCGGTGTTCGACGTTGAGTGCTTCCTTCCAGGCGGGCAGGTCGCTGCCGTCGGTGGGCTTGCGGTACGGCATGATCACCTCGGGGTTGCCGCGGTAGCCGCCGTCGGCCATCACCGGTCGCCCGTCGAGATTCTCCGCGATGCCGGAGGTGCGGTAGACGATCGTGTCGTTGCGGTTGCCCGGCTGTGGGTCGCCGACGGCGATGACCAGGCGGGTGCTGGCGTCGATGGCGACCTGCAGGTTCGTCGAGTACCGGTAGTTCTTGCTGCGGGCGGCCAAGCGATGGTCGCGGGTGGGAATCAAAGTCCCGTCGACGATCGCGATCTGCTCGGCCGGCCGCTTGCGCACCGGCGCCAGGGCCAGCAGCGGCGCGAGGGTGTCGATGACCCGATGCGCAGCCGAGTGCGACACCCCGAACAGCGGCCCGATCTGGCGCATCGTCAGGTTCGTGCGCCAGTAGGTGGCCACCAGCAGTACCCGGTCGGCGAGGTCCAAGGCCCATTGCCGGCCCGGCCGGCCGTCGGCGATCGCGTCACCGCCACGCTCGGCGACCAGCCGGACCAGCTTGCGGAACTGGGCGGGCTGCAGCCCGGTGAAGGGAAAGATCCACTCCGGGCGGGCTGCGGTGATCACCTGCACCCAGCCATCCTCGATGATCATCCTCAGCAGACAGACACCGGGGTTACGAGACGTCCCTTAGCCAACGAAGCGGCTGAGAGCACGGCCGGCCGCCCTTCCGAACCGGCACACGCCCAGAGCAGGCGGCACCAGCCAGCCGGCGGTCCGACCCCTTCCTACGCCGGCTCGTGGCCTGGTCGGCCTTGATCGGGGTAGAAGATGAGTAGAAATTCCCTACGAAGAAGTCGCGTATGGCATGCACGATGGACGACGTCGACCGCGAGGCGCGACATCCTCCACTAGCGACATTTGGCCGACGGTTACCGATTGTCCTCACAGGGGTGACACGGCACCGCGCACGTCAGTGGAACTGGCCGTTGTCACGTGTTGACAACGGCTATTTCTCCACTGTCACCTCAAGGTGCTTTTCGGAGGCTTCGCTGGGATCGTCTCCCAAGTATTACCCAGTGCAGTTGATCAGGCAGAACTGTTACGCAGAACCGCGCCGCCGGCGTGGCACACCGACTGAGGAGCGGGATCGGATGACCTCATCGACGTTGACGGCGCCGGCGGCAT
>NZ_JAEVHN010000174.1:0-10946 GCF_016803375.1 Micromonospora sp. 4G55 | reverse complement strand
GTTGCCGGTGATGCCGGCGCCGAGCAGCCCGAACCGGCCCCGGGGCGGAGCGGCGCGCAGCAGCACGGTCAGGGTCACCCCGACGGTCAGCGCGGCGTTGACCGTGGCCAGCAGGATCGCCGGGCAGGCCACCGGGGTGGCCGACCCGAGCAGTCGGGTCGGCGGGGAGAAGAGCACCCAGCCGACGAACCAGAGGGCCGTCGCGACGATCAGCGCGTCGAGCAGCAGCCGGGCGGTCGCCGGCCGGGACACCACCGCCCCCGGCAGGCGGAGCAGCCCGGCGGCGGCGGCCAGGCCGCTCAGCGTCACCGCGACGGAGATCAGGACGGGCCACCCGGTGAGCCGGGCCGGATGCGGCGGGTGGTGCGGGTCATAGAGCACCAGGCCCACCCCGACCAGCAGGCCGACCAGGGCGAACCCGCCGGCGGCGGCCAGCAGCGCGTACGGCCGGCGGTCCGGGCCGCTGCGACGCCGGACCGACCCGACGAGCAGCAGGGTGGCGGTCACGGCGACCAGGGCGCTGGGAAGCGCGACGGCGACCATGCCCGGGGGGAAACGCACGTCCTCAACTGTGCCGGATCCGCGCCCCGCGCGGGGCACCGGGTGTGCATCTGTTGGGACACGCTCGGACCGCCGGGGGCCGCCGCCGGGACGGTGCCAGACTGGTATGCATGCCTGAGCTGCGGTCGAGGACCTCCACCCACGGTCGGACGATGGCCGGCGCCCGGGCCCTCTGGCGGGCCACCGGGATGACCGACGACGACTTCGGCAAGCCGATCGTCGCCATCGCCAACAGCTTCACCCAGTTCGTCCCAGGTCACGTACACCTGAAGGACCTCGGCGGCCTGGTCGCCGACGCGGTGGCCGAGGCCGGCGGGGTGGGTCGCGAGTTCAACACCATCGCCGTCGACGACGGCATCGCCATGGGCCACGGCGGCATGCTCTACTCGCTGCCCAGCCGGGAGCTGATCGCCGACGCGGTCGAGTACATGGTCAACGCGCACTGCGCGGACGCCCTGGTCTGCATCTCCAACTGCGACAAGATCACCCCGGGGATGCTGCTGGCCGCGCTGCGGCTGAACATCCCGACCGTCTTCGTCTCCGGCGGGCCGATGGAGGCCGGCAAGACGGTGGCGATCGAGGGGATCGTGCACTCCAAGATCGACCTGATCGACGCCATGATCGCCTCGTCCAACGAGGCGGTCACCGACGACCAGCTCGGCGAGATCGAGCGTTCCGCCTGCCCGACCTGCGGCTCCTGCTCCGGCATGTTCACCGCCAACTCGATGAACTGCCTGACCGAGGCGATCGGCCTGGCGCTGCCGGGCAACGGCTCGACGTTGGCCACCCACGCCGCGCGCCGGTCGCTCTTCGTCGAGGCCGGCCGCACCGTCGTGGAGATCGCCAAGCGGTGGTACGACGGCGACGACGCCTCGGTGCTGCCCCGTGCCGTCGCCAGCCGGGCCGCCTTCGAGAACGCGGTCGCCCTGGACGTGGCGATGGGCGGATCGACCAACACGATCCTGCACCTGCTCGCCGCCGCCCGCGAGGCCGAGCTGGACTTCCAGGTGGCGGACATCGACGCGATCTCCCGCCGGGTGCCCTGCCTGGCCAAGGTCGCACCGAACTCGCCGCAGTACCACATGGAGGACGTGCACCGGGCCGGCGGCATCCCCGCCATCCTCGGCGAGCTGGACCGGGCCGGCCTGCTCCACCGGGACGTGCACGCCGTGCACTCCCCCTCGCTGCAGCGCTGGCTGGCCGACTGGGACGTGCGGGGCGGCTCGCCGACGCCGGAGGCGGTCGAGCTGTTCCACGCCGCCCCGGGCGGAGTGCGCACCACCGAGCCGTTCTCCACCGACAACCGCTGGTCGTCGCTGGACACCGACGCGGCCGGCGGCTGCGTCCGGGACCTGGAGCACGCGTACTCGGCCGACGGTGGGCTGGCCATCCTGTACGGCAACCTCGCCCCGGACGGCTGCGTGGTGAAGACCGCCGGGGTGCCCGAGGAGTGCCTGACCTTCCGCGGCCCGGCGAAGGTCTACGAGTCGCAGGACGACGCCGTCTCGGCGATCCTGGCCAAGCAGGTCGTCGCCGGGGACGTCGTGGTGATCCGCTACGAGGGCCCGAAGGGCGGCCCCGGCATGCAGGAGATGCTCTACCCCACCTCGTTCCTCAAGGGCCGAGGGCTGGGCCGGGCCTGCGCGCTGCTCACCGACGGCCGCTTCTCCGGCGGCACCTCCGGGCTCTCCATCGGGCACGTCTCCCCCGAGGCGGCCTCGGGCGGCCTGATCGCGCTGGTCGCCGAGGGCGACGAGATCGTCATCGACATCCCCGGCCGGTCCATCGAGCTCAACGTGCCCGACGACGTGCTCCAGGCGCGCCGGGTCGCCGAGGAGAAGCGGGACCGGCCGTACACCCCGGTCGACCGGCAGCGGCCGGTGTCGGCGGCGCTGCGCGCGTACGCCTCGATGGCGACGTCGGCCAGCGACGGCGCCTACCGCCGGGTGCCGGAGTGAGCGGCGCCCCGGCGCGGTGGTGACCTCTTTCGGGTGACCGCGGTCGCGCCACGCCCCCGATCGGGTGACGGCCAGCTGGCGTGTCGTGGCGCGGAGGGCGTATGCCTGGTGAGCGATATACCTGAGAGGCATAAACATGACTCAGCGGCATATCGCTCACAGCCGGGTCCTGGTCCGTCCGGACCACGCTGGGTAGCGGCCGTTCGGCGCGCGGGGCGCCCCGACCAACTCTGGCGGGCGCTGGCCGGCAACCCGGGACGACGTCTCAGCCGCGTTCGGTGACCGTGGCGGCGGCTGGCCGGAGGATGCCGGCCAGCCGCCGCCCGTCGCGCCTTACGCCGTGGCTCCTTCCGTGGCCGCGGCCGGAACCGCCCGCGTCGCGCCGGCGATGTCGTTGACGCAGCGCAGCACCGGGCGGGCGGTCAACGCCACCGGGTCCAGCGCCGTGTCGGCCCGCACGGTGAAGGTCGCCGACTCGCCCGGCAGCAGGGTGACCAGCGCCCGGTCGACCTCGGCGGACGGGTCCAGCCGGTCCGGGAAGAGGGTCAGGTCGCGCAGCACCGTCCGGGCGGTCACCCGGACCCGCTGGCCGTCCTCGCCCGACGCGACCGTCGCGTCGAAGCGGGCCGTCGGCCAGTCGATCTCCCGGTCCTCGGCGAAGAACCAGAGAGCCCGCTCGGCCGTGTCGCCGGCCTCGGCGACCAGCAGCTCCCGGCGGGCCGCCTCCGGCCCGGCCAGGTCCGCGGGCAGCGCCAGCACCACCGCCGAGTACGCCGGGACGTCCAGCGGGTACGCCGTCTTCGCCCTCGGCTCACCGGCCAGCGTCAGCCGGGTGACCGTCGCCGGGGCCCGCCACGGCTCGCCGGTCTCGTTGACCGCCACCAGGGCCAGCCCGCCGGCACGGGGCTGGACGGTGAGCAGCCGGTCCGCGTAGGCCCGGCGCAGCGCGTACCAGAGCGGCTTGCGGCGGCCGTCGCCGTCGATCGCCGACCACGAGGTCACCGGCCAGCAGTCGTTGAGCTGCCAGACGATGGTGCCGGCGCAGACGTCCCGGTGCGAGCGGAAGTGCTCCACCCCGAGCTGGATGGCCCGCGCCTGGTTGAGCTGGGTGAGGAAGTGCCAGTCGTCGAAGTCAGCCGGCTCGGGCAGGTGGGCGTCGAGTCCACGCTGGAGCTTGGCGTCGCCGTCGGTGGCCTTCTGGTGGTGCGCCATGCCGGGCGAGTCGGGCGCGAGGGGCTCGTCGGTCAGCGCCCGGCGCAGCGTCGCGTACGCCGCGGGTGCCTGGTAGCCGAACTCGGCGACGAAGCGGGGTACGTACTCGCGGTACTTCGTGTAGTCGTCGGTGTTCCAGACGTCCCAGATGTGCATGGTGCCGTGCGCCGGGTCGTTGGGGTGGATCTCCTCGCTGCCCGACCACGGGCTGCCCGGCCAGTACGGCCGGGTCGGGTCCAGCTCGCCGACGATCCGGGGCAGCAGGTTGAGGTAGTAGCCCCGACCCCAGGTGCGCCCGGCGAGCGGCTCCTGCCAGTCCCAGTCGTACCAGCCCCAGATGTTCTCGTTGTTGCCCGTCCAGAGCACCAGCGACGGGTGGCTGGCCAGCCGGGCGACCTGCTCGGTGGCCTCGGCGGCCACCTCGGTGCCGAACGGCTCCTCCTCCGGGTACGCCGCGCAGGCGAAGAGGAAGTCCTGCTGCACGAGGATCCCCACCTCGTCGGCGAGGTCGTAGAAGTCCTCCGACTCGTACCGGCCGCCGCCCCAGACCCGCAGCAGGTTCACCCCGGCTCCGGCGGCCTGGTCGAGCCGGTACGCCAGCCGGTCCCGGGTGATCCGGCTGGGGAACGGGTCGTCGGGGATCCAGTTGATCCCGCGGACGAAGACCGGGGTGTCGTTGACGTGCAGGGCGAAGGGGGTGCCGTGGGCGTCCGGGGTGGTGTCGAGGCGTACCGACCGGAAGCCGATCCGGCGGGACCAGGCGTCCAGGGTCCGGCCGTCCGGTGCGCAGAGCGTGACGTCGAGCCGGTGCAGCGCCTGCTCGCCGTACCCCCGGGGCCACCACAGCTCGGGGTCGCGGACGGTGAGGGTCGCCACCGCCGTGCGCTCCCCCGCCGGGACGACGGCCTCGACGGCCGCGCCGGCGACGGCGGCCCGGACGGTCAACGGGGTGACCCCGACCCGCTCCACCTCGACGTGCAGGTCGACCCGTCCCACCCCGTCGGCGACGGTGACCAGCGGACGGACGGTGGCGAGCCGGGCGGTGGACCAGGCGTGCAGGCCGATCTCCTGCCAGATGCCGGCGGTGACCAGGGTCGGTCCCCAGTCCCAGCCGAAGTTGCAGGCCATCTTGCGGATGAACTGGAACGGCTCCGGGTAGGCGTTCGGCCGGTCGCCGAGGGCGTCCCGGTGCCCTTCCGCGTAGCGGTACGCCGAGTCGAACCGGACGGTCAGCGTGTTCGCCCCCGGGCGCAGCAGCGCGCCGACGTCGAACCGGTGGCCGCGGTGCATGTTCTCGGTGCGGCCGACCTCGACCCCGTTGAGGGTGATCGTGGCGACCGTGTCGAGGCCGGCGCAGACCAGGTCGACCCGCTCGTCGTCGCCGGGCCGCCGGTCGAAGGTGGTCTCGTAGACCCAGTCGGTGCGCCCGATCCAGGCCAGCGTCGTCTCGTTGTCGTCCACGAACGGGTCGGGGATCAGCCCGGCGGCCAGCAGGTCGGTGTGCACGCAGCCGGGCACGGTGGCGGGCACCGCCCGGCCGGCGAGCCCGTCCGGCACCTGCGGCCCCGGTACGGCCCGCAGCGTCCAGCCCTCGTGCAACGTCTGCCGGGTCACGACTTCACCGCGCCTTCCATGATTCCGCGGACGATCTGCCGGCCGCCGATGAACAGCATGACCAGCAGGGGCACCGTGGCGATGAACGCGCCGGCCAGCACCCGCCGGTAGATTACGTAGTTGCCGCTGGCCAGGTCGGAGACGGCCACCATCGAGGTGGGGTAGTCGGTGCCGCTGAGCGTGATCAGCGGCCACTGGAAGTCGTTCCAGGTGGCGACGAAGGTGAGCAGGCCGAGCACCGCCAGAGCCGGGCGGATCGCCGGCAGCACGATGTTCCAGTAGACGCGCATGGTGGTGGCGCCGTCGACCCGGGCGGACTCGACCAGCTCGTCCGGCACGGTGTTGACGATGAACTGGCGCATGTAGAACACCCCGAACGCGGTGACCAGGCCGGGGGCGATGACGGCCAGCAGGGTGCCGTTCCAGCCGAGCTTGCCCATCACGATGTAGAGCGCCACGATGCCGAGCTGGTTGGGCACGGTGAGGGTGAGCACCACGAAGAGCATCAGCGCCCGGCTGCCCTTGAAGCGCAGCTTGGCGAAGGCGAAGCCGGCCAGCGAGCAGAAGAACAGCACCGACGCGGTCACCACGGTCGAGACGATGACGCTGTTGACCAGCGAGGCGGCGAAGTAGACGTCCTGGAGGGAGAAGACCTCCCGCACGTTGACCAGGAACTCATCGCCCGGGACGACCGCCGGCGGGATCTTCGCCAGCGCCGCGTCGTTGCTGGTGGCGATGACGAACATCCAGTACAGCGGGAACGCGGCGAACAGGATGGTCACCGCCAGCAGCAGATAGGTCCACACCGAGGCCGGAGTGTCCTGCGGCGCCCGGCCCATCAGGGTGGGCCGGTTGCGCCGGACCGCCACGGGCCGGGACGGCGCGGTGTCCAGCGCGCTCATCCGAGCCTCCTTTCGTTCGTGCTCACCGACGGCCTCCGGAGAGTCGGTTCGTCAGCAGGGTGTTGAGGCCGGCCACCAGCAGGATGATCAGGAAGAGCGCCCAGGACATCGCGGCGGCGTAACCGAGGTTGAGGTCCTTCCAGCCGACCTTGTAGATGAGCTGGGCGATGGTCTGCCACTCGCCGTTCGGCCCGCCCGTGGCGGCCTGCGAGTTCAGGTCGAACAGCATCGGCTCGGTGAAGAGCTGGAGACCGCCGATGGTGGAGAGCACCACGGTGAAGACGATGACCGGCTGGATCATCGGCACGGTGATCCGCCAGAGCTGCCGCCAGGGGCCGGCGCCGTCGATCGCCGCGGCCTCGTACACGTCGCGCGGGATGGACTGCATGGCGGCCAGGTAGAGCAGGGCGTTGTAGCCGATCCACTTCCAGTTGACCGTCGTGGCGATGGCGATCCAGGAGTGCAGCTTGTCGGCCCGCCAGTCGATCGGCTCGTCCCCACCGAGACCGAAGAGGCCGAGCACCCAGTTGGCCATGCCGAAGTCGCGGGAGAAGAAGACGCTGAACACCATCGTCGAGGCGACGATCGGCGTGACGTACGGCAGCAGGACGCCCACCCGCCACCAGGTCTGCGCGTGTAGCCGGCGGTTGAGCAGGGATGCCACCACCAGCGCCAGCAGCAGTTGCGGCACCGACGAGAGCAGGAAGATGCCGAAGGTGTTGTAGAGCGCGTTCCAGAAGTCGTCGTCGCCGACCAGCCGGGTGAAGTTGTCGAAGCCGGCCCAGGGCGGCAGCGTCGGGTCGTCCAACCGGTAGTTGCGCAGCGAGACCACGCCGTTGAAGACCAGCGGGAAGAGCCCGAAGACGATGAAGAGCAGGAAGAACGGGGCGATCATCAGGTACGGCAGGTAGCGCATGTCGAAGCGGTACAGCCGGTTGCGCCAGGTGAGCCGCCGCTCGTCGGGTCCGGAGCCGCCGCGGCCCGGCGCGGCTCGGTGGCCCGACGACGCGGGCGCGGCACGGGTGGTGGACATGGGACACGCTCCAGGGCCGAAGAGGTGACGGGGGTACGGGCGGTGCGGCGGTGACGGAGCGGCCGGTCGTGGCCACTCCGTCACCGGCCCGTCAGGAGGTGCCGGCCTTCTCGGCCTCCTTGACCGCCTCGGCCCAGGCGCCTCCGGCTTCAAGGTCTTGTTCTGCACCCGGGTGATGACGTTCTCCACGGCGACCCGGGTCGCCGTTCTTCCTGCCCAGGTACTGCGGGGTCAGGCCCTGCGCCATCTTGGGGAAGATCTGCCCGACCGGGGCGTCGTTGAAGAACGGGTTCTTGAAATCGGCGATCGCCGGGTCGGCGTAGAGCGCCGGCTGCGAGGGCAGGTTGCCGACCTTCTTGAAGATCTCGATCTGCTGCTCCGGCTGGACCAGCCACTCCAGCAGCTGGTACGCCTCGTCGACGTGCTTGCCCTGCTTGGGAATGGTCAGGAACGAGCCGCCCCAGTTGCCGCCACCGCCGGGCACCGCCGCGATGTCCCACTTGCCCTGGGTGCCGGGCGCGGTGTCCTTGATGTGGCCGAGCATCCACGCCGGGCAGGCGAGTACGGCGAACGAGCCGCTGGTGAAGCCCTTGTCCCAGTCGGCCTGGAAGCTGGCCAGGTTGGCCGACAGCCCGGCCTGGATGGCCTTGACCGTGTAGTCGAAGGCGACCATCGGCCCCTGCTCCATCTGGAGCTGGTCCTGCTCGTTGTAGAACCCGACCGGCTGCTGGCCGAGGATGGGGTTGAACAGGTTGGTGCCGGAGTCGATGAACTTCTTGTTGGTCTTGCCGGTGTACCGCTGGCCGACCTCGATGAACTTGTCCCAGGTGGGCCAGAGGGCGGAGACCTGGTCCCGCTCAATGGGCAGTCCGGCGGCCTTGAACAGGTCGGTCCGGTAGCACATCGCCAGGCCGCCGACGTCGGTGCCGAGGCCGATCTGGGTCTTGCCGTCGGCCGACAGCGACTGCTTCCACTTCCAGGGCAGGTACTTGCTCTCGTAGGAGCCGGCGCCCTTGTCGAGCAGGTTGACGAACTTGTCGGACTGGCTGCGGAACTGGACCATGAAGCCCTCGTCGATGGCGGCGATGTCCGCCGCGCCCGAGCCCGCCACCAGCTTCTTCTGCAGGTCCTCGTGCTGGGCGTTGTACTCGCCCGAGTTGAGCTGGATCCGGATGTTCGGGTGGTCGGCCTCGTAGCGGGTCTTCAGGTCCTGGAGACCGAAGTCGCCCCAGAAATTGATCTTCAACGTGACGACGCCGTCCCCGACGTCGGAGTCGGTGGTGCTCTTGCCGCTGCAGCCAGCGACCAGGACCAGGCCGACGGCGCCGGCCACCGCCGCGCGGACCCAGTGGGACCAGGACCGTTTCATGTCATCCTCCGCGCCAAATGGGAACGCTCCCGATATCGAGAGACGTTGACTGAACCGGATAAGTGAGGCCACCGTACGGTCCGGGTCCGGCACTGTCAACGGCCGGTCAACGGGGTGCTTGTTCGGTAACCCAAGCGCGACATTGGGAGCGCGGCCATGCGTGGTGAAGCGCTTTCTCCCGCACCTGGACGTGCCCAGGGGTGGCGGGGACGGGCGGGTCAGGCCGTACGCTTAACCGCGCAAGTGATCGTTCAGCAGGCCCGCTGTCCGCCGGTCCGCCGGGGGCATCCGCCCGACGGGGTCGGGGTAGCGTGAGGGCCGCCGGTGACCCCGGCGCCGTGGGACCGGCCCGGGGGGCCGCGAGAATTGAGGAGCACGCCGGTGAAGCGGCCGACCATCGCCGACGTCGCGCGACGCGCCGGGGTGTCCAAGGGCGCGGTGTCGTACGCGCTCAACGGGCAGCCGGGCGTCTCGGAGGCCACCCGTCAACGGATCCTGGCCATCGCCACCGAGATCGGGTTCAGCCCGAGCAGCGCCGCCCGCGCGCTCTCCGGCGCCACCGCCAACGCCGTCGGCCTGGCCCTGTGCCGGCCCGCCCGGATACTGGGCATCGAGCCGTTCTTCATGGAGCTGATCAGCGGCGTCGAGGCGGAACTCTCCGCCCGGTCGTACGCGCTCACCCTCCAGGTGGTGGCCGACCAGAAGGCGGAGATCGCGGTCTACCGCCGCTGGTGGGCGGAGCGGCGCGTCGACGGGGTCTTCGTCTGCGACCTGCGCACCGAAGACCGGCGGGTGCCGGCCCTGGAGGAGCTGCAACTGCCGGCCGTGGTGATCGGCGGACCCGGCCACACCGGCAGCCTGGCCAACGTCTGGTCGGACGACGCGGCGGCGCTGGTGGAGACGGTCGAATACCTGGTCGCCCTCGGGCACCGGCGGATCGCCCGGGTGGGCGGCCTGCCTTCGCTGCTGCACACCGAGATCCGCACCGACGCCTTCGCCGAGGTGTGCCGGCGGCTCGGGCTGGCCGACGCCGTCACCGTCTGGTCCGACTACACCGGCGAGGAGGGCGCCCGGGCCACCCGCCGCCTGCTCAGCTCCGCCAACCGCCCCACCGCGGTGATCTACGACAACGACGTCATGGCGATCGCCGGGCTCTCGGTGGCGCAGGAGATGGGGCTGGCCGTCCCCGGCGACCTCTCGATCGTGGCCTGGGACGACTCGCCGCTCTGCCAGCTGGTGCACCCGCCGCTGACCGCGCTCGGGCGGGACATCCCGGCGTACGGCGCGCACGCCGCGCGGCAGCTGCTGGCGGTCATCGCCGGCGAGCCGGTGACCGGCCTGCAGGACGAGACCGCCCACCTGACCCCGCGCGGCAGCACCGCGCCACCTCGAGTCAGGTGAACCGGTTCAGCAGTTGCTGAACAGTGCGGTCAGCGGGAGGCGGACGGGAACTCCTCGAAGTACGCCTCCACCCGCTCCGCCGTGGCCGGCCGGGCCAGCGCGAACCCCTGGCCGTACGGGCAGCCGGCCCGCTGCGCCCGGTCGACGTCGGCGTCGGACTCCAGCTCCTCCACCACCACCGACAGCCCGAGCCGTTCGCCGAGGCTGACCACCACGTCGATCAGCGGTCGCTGCGGGTCGTGCGCCGACCCCACCAGCTGCGGCCGGACCTTGAGCAGGTCGATCGGGAGCCGGCGCAGCTGGGCCAGGGAGGCGTGCTCGGCGCGGAAGTCGTCCAACGCGGTACGCACCCCCAGCGACCGCAGGCCGGCCAGCCGGGCCACCACGGTGGGCAGGTCCCGGCCGATCCGGGGCTCCGCCACCTCGATTACGAGCCGGTGCGCCGGCACCCCGTGCCCGGCCAGCGTGGCGGCCACCCCGGGCAGGAAATCCGGGGCCAGCAGCTCCCGGGGGGTCACGTTGACCGCCATCCAGAGCTCCCGGCCCCCCGTTGACCAGCTGGCGAGCTGCCGGCAGGCGCGGTCCAGCACCCAGCGCCCCAGCTCGCCGACGAGGTCGAGGTCCTCGGCCACCGGCAGCAACTCGGCCGGGAGCACGGTGCCCAGCACCGGGCTGCGCCAGCGCAGCAACGCCTCGGTGCCGACCGGCTGCCGGTCGGCCAGCCCCAGCACCGGCTGGTAGACCAGATCCAGCTCACCCCGGGTGGCCGCGCCGGGCAGCTCCCGCTCCAGGTCCAGCCGGCGGACCAGCTGCTCCTCCAGGTAGGCGTCGTACCACTCGACCCGGTTGCGGCCGAGCTGGACGGCGCGCCGCCGGGCCAGGTCCGCCTGGCGCAG
>NZ_JAEVHN010000173.1:0-11007 GCF_016803375.1 Micromonospora sp. 4G55 | reverse complement strand
CGGGCACGGCCGGGCCGCCCACCGGCGGTGGCGGTGTCGGCCGGTCGGCCGGTGGCGGTACGGCGGCGCTCACCGGCGCGGGCCCCCTGTCGGCTCGGATCGGGTGCGGTTCGGTCGGCTCGGACGGACGCGGTCAGTCGCGCAGGATCGCCAGCGCCCGGGCCAGGTCGTCCGGGTACTCGCTGACGAAGGTCACCTCGTCGCCGGTACGCGGGTGCAGGAAGCTCAGCGACCGGGCGTGCAGCCACTGCCGGCCCAACCCGAGTCGGGCCGAGAGGGTGGGGTCGGCGCCGTAGGTGATGTCGCCCACGCAGGGGTGCCGCAGTGTCGAGAAGTGCACCCGGATCTGGTGCGTGCGACCGGTCTCCAGGCGCACGTCGAGCAGGCTCGCCGACGGGAACGCCTCGATGGTGTCGTAGTGGGTGATGCTCGGCTTGCCGCCGGAGACCACCGCCCAGCGGTAGTCGTGGTGCGGGTGCCGGTCGATCGGGGCGTCGATGGTGCCGCGCAGCGGATCGGGGTGCCCCTGCACCACGGCGTGGTAGCGCTTCTCCACCTCGCGGTACTTGAACGCCCGCTTCAACGCGGTGTACGCCTGCTCGCTCTTGGCCACCACCATGATGCCGGTGGTGCCGACGTCGAGCCGGTGCACCACGCCCTGCCGCTCGGCGGCGCCGCTGGTCGAGATCCGGTGCCCGACGGCGGCGAGGCCGCCGATCACGGTCGGCCCGGTCCAGCCGGGGCTGGGGTGAGCGGCCACGCCGACCGGCTTGTCCACCACCACGATGTCGTCGTCGGCGTGGACCACGGTGAGGCCCGGGACCGCCTGCGGCACCACCGTCGGCGGCGCGACCGGGGCGGGCAGGGTCACCTCCAGCCAGGAGCCGGCCTTCACCTTGTGCGAGTTGGGCCGCGCAACCCCGTCGACCAGCGCGTCACCGGCGTCGACCAGGGCCGCCGCGGCGGTGCGGGAGAGCCCGAAGAGCCGGGACACCGCCTGGTCCAGGCGCATGCCGTCGAGCCCGTCGGGGACGGGCAGGGAACGCTGGTCACCGCCACCGGCGGCGAAGGCCGAGGTCACGCCCGCTCCCGGGGCTGAGCGCCGGTGGCGTCCCGGTCGTCGGCGGCCGCGTCGTCGGCGGGGCGTTGCGTACCGGCCCGGCTGCCGTCGCGCTGGCGGCCGGTCAGTTCGAGCAGCACGGCCAGGAGCACCCCGGAGACCAGCGCGCTGTCGGCCAGGTTGAACACCGGCCAGACCTGCCCGTACGGGTCGAAGAGGCTGACCATGTCCACCACGTGCCCGACGAAGTGGCCGGGGGCGCGGAAGATCCGGTCGGTGAGGTTGCCCAGCGCGCCGCCCAGCACCAGGCCGAGGGAGACCGCCCAGGGCAGGGACCGCAGCCGGACCGCCATCCAGACGATCCAGCCGACCACGCCGATGGTGATCAGCGGGAAGACCCAGGTGTGGTCCGCGCCGATGCTCCAGGCCGCCCCGCTGTTGCGGGTCAGGGTCAGGTAGACGGCGCCGCCGAGCAGGCGTACCGGCCCCCGGTCGTCGAGCGTCACCAGCGCGAGGTGCTTGGTGAACAGGTCGGCCAGCAGGGCCGCGAGGGCGATGCTGACCAGGACCACGACCGCCTTGCGGCGAGGCGTACCGTCGCCCGGCTCAGCGGTGCCGGATCCGGCGGTCGGTGCTGTGGTCATCGACTCCCCATCGACTGTCCGACGGTGAGCGGTTCACCGTCTCGCGTTCGTCACCGGGGAGCGGACGTCAGCGCCGCTCCTCCAGCTGCTTGCAGGTCACGCAGAGGGTCGCCGACGGGAAGGCGGCGAGCCGCTCGACCGGGATCGGGTTCCCGCACCGCTCGCACCACCCGTAGCCACCCTCGTCGAGGCGCTCCAGGGCCCGCTCGACCTGCGTGATCCGTTCCCGGATGCTGTTGGCGAGGGAGATCTCCTGCTCGCGCTCGAACGTCTTGGTGCCGGTGTCGGCCTGGTCGTCCCCGGCCGAGTCGGTCAGCCGGTCGCGCTGCAGCTCGGTGATCTCGCTCAGCGTCTGATCGTACTCGGCTCGCAGCTCGTCCCGTCGGGCCGCCAGGGCCGCCCGGATCTTCTCGGTCTCCGCCGCGCTGCGGGTGGCCTTCACCGCAGGCTTGCGGCCGGCGGTCCTGGTGTCGGCTGGCTTCGCCATCGTCAGCTCCCTCAGCCGCGTAGCGCGGCGGTCGGCGGTGTCCGGACAGGGGTCACCGGCCTGGCGTCCCCCACGTAACAAAACGGGCGCACGGCAACGAGGGCCGCGCACTCCGGAGGTTGGCAAGAATACGGAACGTACAGGCGTCCGACAACGTGGCGCACCGTCGTGCCGCTATTCAGCCCCTAGTAAGCCCTAATTGGGGCAAAGGGAACGCTAGCAGATCAGCCATCCCGATCCTCCCCGTACTCGCCAAACCACCTGGCCAGTCGACCCCGCCGACTGACCGCCCGCAACCGCCGCTCGACCTCGTCCCGCACCCCGGCGGTCGCCACGATCAACAGGCTGTCGCCCGCCTTGAGCCGGGTGTCCGGGCCGGGCACGAAACCCGCCCCGTCGCGCAGCACCAGGGTCACCGAGGCGCCCACCGGCAACCGCAGCTCGTCGACGTGCACCCCGGCCAGCCGGGAACCGGGCGGCACCGCCAACTGGAGCAGGTCGGCGCGCATCCGCTCCAGCGGCGCCGTCTCCACGTGGATCTCGGCCAGCTCGGCGGGCGCGGTCACCCGCAACCGGCGGGCCGCCGGCGCCAGCGTGCCCGCCTGCAGGAGCGTGAAGATCACCACCAGGACGAAGACCGCGTCGAAGAGCCGGTCCGCCCCGGGCACCCGCTCGGAGAGCGGGATGGTGGCCAGCACGATCGGCACCGCCCCGCGCAGCCCGGCCCAGGACAGGAACGCCTGCTCGCGCAGGTTTACCCGGAACGGCAGCGCGGCCACCAGCACCGACAGCGGCCGGGCCAGCAGCAGCAGGGCCAGGCCGGCGACCACCGCCGGCAGCACCGCCGCGTCCAGCCGGCTGGGCGTGGCCAGCAGCCCGAGCAGCACGAACAGCCCGATCTGGGCCAGCCAGGCCAGCCCGTCGGCGAAGCCCAGGATGGCCTGCCGGTGCGGCAGCCGGGCGTTGCCGAGCAGCACCCCGGCCACGTACACGGCGAGGAAGCCGGAGGCGTGCAGCACCGCCCCAGCGGCGTACGCCAGCACGGTGAAGCCGACCGCGGCGATCGGGTAGAGCCCGGACGAGGGCAGCGCCGCGCGGCGCAGCGCGAAGCGGCCGGTCAGCCCGGCGGCGAGCCCGACCGCCGCCCCCACGCCCAGCTCGTAGCCGACCAGGAACACCTCGTACCACCACGGGTGACCGCCTTCGGCGCCGCGGGAGAGCAGCACCACCAGGATCACCACCGGGGCGTCGTTCATCCCGGACTCGGCCTCCAGCGTGGCCACCAGCCGGGGCGGCAGGCGCAGCCGGCGCAGGGTGGCGAAGACCGCCGCCGCGTCGGTGGAGGAGAGCACCGCGCCGTAGAGCAGGGCGAGCCGCCAGTCCAGGCCGAGCAGCAGGTGCACCGCCAGGCCGACGACCAGGATGCTGACCAGCACCCCGACCGTGGACAGGGCGGCGGCCAGCCCGAGCACCGGGCGCAGGGTGCTCCACCGGGCGGTCAACCCGCCCTCCGCGATGATCACGATCAGCGCGCAGAAGCCCAGCACCCGGGTCAGCTCGGCGTCGTCGAAGCGGATGCCGAGACCGGCCTCCCCGATCGCCACCCCGAGCGCCAGGTAGACCAGCAGACTCGGTACGCCGAGGCGGGTGGAGAAGCGGACCGCGCCGATCGCCACCAGCAGGACGGCGGCGCCGAGCAGCAGCGCGAGGTCCAGCCCCGCCGTCACGGGCCACCGACCCGCAGCGCCCTCACCCGTCCGATCCGTCGCGCAGCCGGTGGAGCACGTCGGTCAACCCGGGGGTGGGACGCTCGACGGTGAACAGCTTGTCGCGGCTGGCCGCGCCGGTGCGCAGCGACACCGCGGCCGGTCGTACGCCGAGCGCGCCGGCCAGCGCCTTCCGGGCCGCCTCGGTGGCCCGCCCGTCCTCGACCGGGCGCAGCCCCCGTTGCAGCGTGCGGGACAGCTCGACCGGGTTGAGGTCCTTGGCCAGCTGCGGCTTACGCRSGGWCAGCACYASATSSWGCARCTGCCGTTCACCGGCGCGCACCTGGACGCCCGGATCACCACCGTGCTGCGCCGGGTCGGCCGGGCCAGCCGGACGGTGCAGCCGGCGGTGCACACGGTGGGCGGCCTGCGGGTGGACGTGGGCGAGCGCAGCGCGGTGCTCGACGGGGAGCCGCTGGCGCTGACCCGCAAGGAATTCGACCTGCTGGCGTATCTCGCCGCACGACCGGCCGGGTAGTGTCCCGCCGGGAGCTCTTGGAGGAGGTATGGCGGCAGCCGTCGGTCGGCGAGGACCAGACCATCGACGTTCACCTGTACTGGCTACGCCGAAAGATGGGCGAGTCCGCGGCGAAGCCGCGCTACCTGCGCACCGTGCGGGGGGTGGGCTTCCGACTGGTGGCCCCGGACTGAGGCTGGCGCTGGCCTACCTCACGGCCGGCATGTGCGCGCTGGTCGCGCTGGCGTTCCTGATCCCGCTCGGGGTGAGCCTGCGCGACGACGTCCGCGACGAGGCGCTGGCCGACGCGGCGCGGCGCAGCGCGCTGGTCACCGGGGCGCTGGCGGTCAGCACCGAACCAGCGGCCGTGCGACGGGCCGTGGAGGCCACCGGGGACGACCCGGCGACCCGGCCGGTGGTGCACGGGCTGGGCGGGGACGAGACGGCCGGCCGCGCCGCCGAGACGGACCTGCAACGGGCCCGCACGGAGAAGCGGTCGGTGGTCACCGACGTCTCCGGCGGGGTGCTGCGGCTGGACCCGGTGGTGCTCGACGGCCGGGTGGCCGTGGTCGAGGTGTTCGTCCCCGAGGCCGACCTCGACGAGGGCTCCGGCGGCACCTGGCTGCTGCTCGCCGCCGTCGCCGTGGCCCTGGTCGGCGCCGCCGTGATCGTGGTGGACCGGTGGCGGCCCGCGCGGTCGACTCCACCCGAGGGCTGGTCAAGGCGACCCTGGCCGTCGGCGACGGCGACCTGGGCGTACGCGTCGAGCCGAGCGGCCCGCGGGAGCTGGCCGAGGCCGGGTACGCGTTCAACCGGATGGCCGACCGGCTGGTCGCCTCCCGCACCGACGAACGGGAGCTGGTGGCGGACCTGTCGCACCGGCTGCGGACGCCGCTGACGGTGCTGCGGCTGGACGCCGAGGGGCTGGACTCCGACGACACCAGCGTCGGCTCGTTCACCCCGGCCGAGCTGGACCGGCGGCGCGCGATCCGGCGCATCCGGCAGGCGATCGTCACCCTCGAGGGTGAGATCGACGTGCTGATCAAGACCACCCGCAAGGCGGTGGCCCACGAGGCCGGGCCGGCGGAGTGCGACGTCAGCGAGGTGGTCCGGGACCGGATGGTGTTCTGGGCGGCCCTGGCCGGCGACCAGAACCGGCCGCACCGGGTCAGCGGCGCCCAGCTGCGCATCCCCGCGCCGGTGCCGCGCGCCGAGCTGGCCGCCGCGTTGGACGCGGTGATCGGCAACGTGTTCCGCTACACGCCGCAGGGGACGGCGTTCGAGGTGGCGGTCTCGCGCCGGGACGGCTACGTGGCGATCCGGATCGACGACGCCGGCCCCGGCATCGCCAACCCGGACCGGGCGTTGCGCCGGGGCGCCAGCGACCAGGGCTCCACCGGGCTGGGGCTGGACATCGCCAAGCGGGTGGCGTTGCAGGCCAACGGTTCGGTGAGCATCGACCGGGCCCGGCTGGGCGGGGCCAGCGTGGTGATGCTGCTGGCCGATCCGGAGGCGACGCCCCGGCAGGTCAACCGCTTCGGGCTGGTCGGCCGGATGGCCCGGGAGGCCCGGGAGCAGAAGACCAGCAGGCGCCGGTGGCCCCGGCAGCGTCCCGCCGACGACTGACCACCACGACCGGCAGCGCCGTTCCGCGACCGGGACGCCCCGGCGGCGAGGCGGGCGGGCGTTGGTTGTGCGGTGGCGCAAGTCTTCCTTAGATCCGGATTAACGCGGGCGCCGACGCGGCGGGACGCTGCCAGGATCAGGGAGAACCCATCAGCTCCACCGGTCTTGTCGCCCCTGACAACTGCCGGCCGGTGGAGCCCGAGCGCGCGGCGGGGGCACGGTCCCCCCACACCCGCTCCCGCCGCGCGCCCCACCTCTCAGCGACCGTCGTGAGGTGACCCGATGAGCCCCTCCGTGACCCGGCTGCTGCGCTGGGCCGCCGTGGTCGGCGCGGGCATCGCCCTCACGCTCGCGCTCTGGCAGGACCCGGTGCTGGCGGACGGCGTCGCCCCGCCCGCGATCCGGACGCCGACCGCCGCGACACCGGTCACGCTCGCTGCCCCGGCCGCTCTCGACCTGACCGCCTCCAAGCCCTGATGCTTCGGCGGAGACCGGCGCCCCGGCGCGGCCGGCCGACCTGGGGTCCGGCCGCGCGACGTGCTCCGCAGGCTCAGCGCGTCCCGGCGGCCAACCAGGCGTCGATCTCGGCGCTGATCCGGGCCTTCTCGCCCGGTTCGAGGAACGAGGCGGTCACCCCGTCCCGGGCCAGCGCGGCCACCCCCTCGGGGCCGACGTCGAGCAGCGCGGCGGCCACCGCGTACTCGTCGTTGAGGGTGGTGCCGAACATCGGCGGGTCGTCGGAGTTGATGCTGACCAGCACACCGGCGTCGACCAGCCGCCGCAGCGGGTGCTCCGCCAGCCGCGCCACGGCCCGGGTACGGACGTTGGAGGTCGGGCAGACCTCCAACGCGATCCGGTGCTCGGCCAGGTACGCCAGCAGCTCCGGGTCCTCGGCGGCGGAGATGCCGTGCCCGATCCGCTCGGCGCCCAGGTCGCGCAGGGCGTCCCAGACCGTCTGCGGGCCGGTGGTCTCCCCCGCGTGCGGCACCGAGCGCAGCCCGGCCGCCCGAGCCTGGTCGAAGTACGGCTTGAACTGCGGCCGGGGCACCCCGATCTCGGGACCGCCGAGGCCGAAGCTGATCAGCCCGTCCGGGCGCTCCTCCAGGGCGATCCGCAGGGTCTCCTCGGCCGCCGGCAGCCCGGCCTCGCCGGGGATGTCGAAGCACCAGCGCAGGGCGATGCCGAAGTCGGCCTCGGCCCGCTTGCGGGCGTCCTCGATCGCCTCGCAGAACGCCGGGGCGGGGATGCCCCGGCGCACGTGCGAGTACGGGGTGATGGTCAGCTCGGCGTATCGGACCTGCTGACGGGCCAGCTCGCGAGCCACCTCGTGGGTGAGGATCCAGACGTCCTCCGGGTCGCGGATCAGGTCCACGACGCTGAGGTACACCTCGATGAAGTGGGCGAAGTCGCGGAACGCGAAGTAGTCGGTGAGCGCGGCCGGGTCCGCCGGGACCGGGCTGCGCCCCTCGTGCCGAGCGGCCAGCTCGGCGACGATGCGGGGCGAGGCGGAGCCGACGTGGTGCACGTGCAGCTCCACCTTGGGCAGTCCGGCGATGAAGGTGGGCAGGTCGGTCACAGGTTCTCCTCTGCGCGGGCGACGGTACGGGCGACGGTGAAGATCCGGCGGAACGGGAAGTACACCTGACCCTGCCGCACCGGGTACGCCTCGGCGAGGCGTACCCCCAGCTCGGCCCGGAAGTCCGCCCAGTCGGCGGCGGCCAGCGCGGCCCGGACCGGTCGCAGCGCGGTCCCCTCCATCCAGGCCAGCACCGGGTGGTCGGCGGCGGGGTCGGCCGGCAGAGGTGCACGTTGCGGATCCACGGGCGGGTGCGCAACCCGATCGAGCTGAGCTTCGCCGACCTGCTCGCCCGGCCGATGGTGGAGCGGTACGTGACCCTGGCCTGCGTCTCCAACGAGGTGGGCGGGGACCTGATCGGCAACGCCCGGTGGTTGGGCGTACCCCTCAAGGAGTTGCTGGACGAGGCGGACCCGGAGGAGGGCGCGGACCAGGTGGTGGGGCGCTCGGTCGACGGCTGGACCTGTGGCACCCCGACGGCGGTGCTGCGGGACGGGCGGGACGCCCTGCTGGCGGTCGGGATGAACGGCGAGCCGCTGCCGGTCGAACACGGCTTCCCGGTCCGCATGGTGGTGCCCGGCCTGTACGGCTACGTCTCGGCGTGCAAGTGGGTGACCGAGCTGGAGCTGACCAGCTTCGCCGACTTCGACGCGTACTGGGTGCCGCGGGGCTGGTCGGCGCAGGGACCGGTCAAGACCCAGTCCCGGATCGACACGCCCCGCCCGCGCAACCGGCTCACCACCGGCCCGGTCATGGTGGCCGGGGTGGCCTGGGCCCAGCACCGCGGGATCAGCCGGGTCGAGGTACGCGTCGACGGCGGCCCATGGCGGGAGGCGACGCTCGCCCCGACGGTGTCGGTGGACACCTGGGTGCAGTGGTCCTGGCGCTGGGACGCCACCCCGGGCGAGCACACCCTCCAGGTTCGGGCGACCGATGCCACCGGCGAGACGCAGACCGGCCGGGAACAGCCGGTCGAGCCGGACGGCGCCACCGGCTGGCACACGGTCAAGGTCACCGTCCGCTGACCCCGCCCCGGCCACCCCAGGTGCGCCGGTCGTGATCGGTCCGCGCACGCGAGTTCGCCGTTTGCGGTGTGTCGCGGTGTCCCGACGGCTGCGACACCGCGACACGCCGCAAACGGAGTCGCTCCGGCGGCCGGACCGGGCGCGGCTCGGCGCCCCGGAGGGCGACGCCCTGCGGCAGGTGGGGCTGATCCGTTCACGTCATCAGATCCGTAGCGTCTCCGACCCACCTGCCGCCCGGACCGGGACCAGACCGGGGCCAGGCCGGGACCAGACCGGGACCGGGACCAGAACCAGACTGGGACCGGGACCGGGATCAGAGTGGGGTCAGACCCGGCCTGGCCGACCGGCCAGGGCCGCGGGCCGGGAACGCGCCGACGCCGCGCTCCGGTTTGCGGAGCGCGGCGTCGGTCGGGGTCTCTCGGCCGGGGTCAGGCGACCTTGCGCTGGTCCGGCACGGCGGACTTGTGCGGGCGGCCCAGGCGGGCCTCCAGCCGGGCGATGTCGACCCGGGTCTGCCGACGGTCGGCCAGGTCCTCCCAGCCCAGCGCGAGCAGCCGCAGCCGCTCGGACTCGCTGAAGCCGCCCCAGACGCCGTACGGCTCGCGGACGGACAGCGCGTGGGCGGCGCACTCGGCCCGGACCGGGCAGGCCCGGCAGACGGCCTTGGCGCCGGACTCGCGGCGCAGCCGGGATGAGCCGCGCTCGCCGTCGGGGTGGAAGAACTGCGCGCTGTCGCGGCCCCGACAGGCACCGAGCCGCTGCCAGTCCCACAGGTCGACGATGGGTCCGGGCAGTCTACGTACGTTCGACATCAGCACCCCTCCTCCCGCGCGGCACCGCGGAGGTCTCGTTCGCATCCGGTGTCCGGGCGGCGGTCCGCGCAGGCGCACCGGTTCCGGCCTGGCGTCTCGGTACCCGACCTTTCCCCGACTCACACTTCTGTGATCGAAAACCTCGGACAAGTCGCGGCATATGCCCTGGATGTCGGAAAAGTTCGGAGGATTGCGGGGAACCTCCACCCCGGCCCAGCCGGCCATGGTCTGCTCTCTGCGGAGAGGAGACCACCGTGCGTACCGTTCTCGTCTGCGTCCGGACACCGCTCGCCGCGCAGCAGTTGACCTCGGCCGCCGCCCGGCTCGGCCTGGCCGCGGTCGTGCGGACCGCCGTCTCCGATCCCGAGGTGATGCTGCGGCTGGCCGAGCGCCCCGTCGACGTCGTGCTCGCCGACACCGCCCTCACCCGACCCGACAGTGCCGGCTTCGTCCGCCGGGTGCTCGCCCGTGCGCCACAGGCCGCCGTGCTGCTGCTCGGGGCCGAGGAGTCCGAGGCCGCCGCGGCGACGATCAACGCCGGGGCCCGGGGGCTGATCCAGGGCACCGACCACGACCTGACCAGCGCGGTGGCCAAGGCGCTGCTGCTGCTCTCCGCCCCCGGCCGGACGGCCCGGAACCGGGTCACCGACCGCTGAAGCCGCCCCAGACGCCGTACGGCTCGCGGACGGACAGCGCGTGGGCGGCGCACTCGGCCCGGACCGGGCAGGCCCGGCAGACGGCCTTGGCGCCGGACTCGCGGCGCAGCCGGGATGAGCCGCGCTCGCCGTCGGGGTGGAAGAACTGCGCGCTGTCGCGGCCCCGACAGGCACCGAGCCGCTGCCAGTCCCACAGGTCGACGATGGGTCCGGGCAGTCTACGTACGTTCGACATCAGCACCCCTCCTCCCGCGCGGCACCGCGGAGGTCTCGTTCGCATCCGGTGTCCGGGCGGCGGTCCGCGCAGGCGCACCGGTTCCGGCCTGGCGTCTCGGTACCCGACCTTTCCCCGACTCACACTTCTGTGATCGAAAACCTCGGACAAGTCGCGGCATATGCCCTGGATGTCGGAAAAGTTCGGAGGATTGCGGGGAACCTCCACCCCGGCCCAGCCGGCCATGGTCTGCTCTCTGCGGAGAGGAGACCACCGTGCGTACCGTTCTCGTCTGCGTCCGGACACCGCTCGCCGCGCAGCAGTTGACCTCGGCCGCCGCCCGGCTCGGCCTGGCCGCGGTCGTGCGGACCGCCGTCTCCGATCCCGAGGTGATGCTGCGGCTGGCCGAGCGCCCCGTCGACGTCGTGCTCGCCGACACCGCCCTCACCCGACCCGACAGTGCCGGCTTCGTCCGCCGGGTGCTCGCCCGTGCGCCACAGGCCGCCGTGCTGCTGCTCGGGGCCGAGGAGTCCGAGGCCGCCGCGGCGACGATCAACGCCGGGGCCCGGGGGCTGATCCAGGGCACCGACCACGACCTGACCAGCGCGGTGGCCAAGGCGCTGCTGCTGCTCTCCGCCCCCGGCCGGACGGCCCGGAACCGGGTCACCGACCGGCCCGGGACAC
>NZ_JAEVHN010000172.1:0-11029 GCF_016803375.1 Micromonospora sp. 4G55 | reverse complement strand
CCTGCCCCAGGCGTACGCCCGCTTCCTGGCCGACCGCCTGGAGCCCGCCGCGTCGCTGCTGGTGGTCCGCGACGGGCGCACCTGGCCGGTCAGCGACGATCTGCGGCAGGTGCACTGCCCGGCCAGCCGGGGCGCGCTGGCCGGGTCCACGGTGTCGCTGGTGGCCCGCTGGCAGGCCCTGCCCCAGGCGTACGCCCGCTTCCTGGCCGACCGCCTGGAGCCCGCCGCGTCGCTGCTGGTGGTCCGCGACGGGCGCACCTGGCCGGTCAGCGACGAGGGGCAGGGGCACAGCTTCCAGCTCGGCTGCCCGGGCAGCGGCCTGGAGCCGGTGGACTTCCACCCCGACTCGCACGCGCTGCGCCAGGTGCTCCGGTCGGCCGGCGGCGACGGCGGGCACTGGGAGCCGCCGGAGGTCTCCGCCGCCGGCGAGCACGCCGAGCACGGGGTGATCCCGGCTTCGTCGACGGGGCGCGGCACTGGGGCCGGCGCCGCGGCCATGGGCTGCACGAGGTGCACGTCCCGCAGCCCACCGCGCTCAGCGCGGCCGTCGCGGACCTCTACCGGCGGTGGCTGCGGCGGGCCGGCAAGACCGGCGACCGGCTGGTGGTCGAGTGCGGCCGGCTGCTCGACCCGTGGCAGGTGGTGCGGGCGGGGCTGGTGCCGTACTGGTGCGAGAACGCCACCCGGCGCAGCGTCGACGGGGTGGAGTTGTGGCTGGCCGGCAGCGAGCCGTTCAGCTCGGTGGACGTGCTGCCGGAGTCGCCGGGGATGCGCTCGCCCGCCCTCGCCGGGCTGCCCCAGTGGCTCGCCGTGGCGGCGTTCGCCGCCGCCGCCGGGCGCTCGACCGCACCGCCGCCCGGGGCTACCCGGTCGCCTCGGTGCCCACCCGCCGGGCCACCGAGGTGCTCCGCAACCAGCCGTACGACCTGCCGGTGCCACCGCCGCTCGGGGTGGCCGAGGCGCTCGCCGCGCTGCGCGAGGACGGTGCTCCGATGGGCCTCGCCGTCTCCTGAATCCGGCGGAAATCCGGACGTCCGGCGGTTTCCCGCCGACCCGCCGGACCGAGCTGCCGAAACATCCTCGCGAACCCGGGGTCGCGTGATTGAGTACCTACGGAGCGGGAACACCGCTCGCTGCGACGGACCGAGCACGCCGCGTAGCGTGCTGTCGTCGCTCTCGCGCGTCCGGTGACACCGGCGCGGCACGTGACCAAACTTCCGGCCCGGTGCGTGGCCCGACCACGCGCACGACCGGCTCCCATCCGGGCGGGGGACCTTCCTGAGGGAGGCGCGGATGTTAGGACAGACCACCACAACCACACCACCGCCGACGGAACGCGGCCTGGAGGACCTGGACGCGGCCGCGCTGGCGTACGCGGCGCGGATCGCGGGCCTGCCACCGGAGCGTCGGCAGGAGGCCAGGGACGACCTCGTCCGGTTCGCCCTGCCCTTCGCCGGCCGGCTGGCCCGTCGCTACCGGGGGCGCGGCGAGCCGCTGGAGGACCTGGAGCAGGTCGCCCGCCTCGGCCTGGTCAACGCCGTCGACCGGTACGACCCCGAGCGGGGTTCGTTCACCGCGTACGCGGCGATCACCATCGTGGGCGAGATCAAACGGCACTTCCGGGACCGCACGTGGGGGGTGCACGTGCCCCGCCGGCTGCGCGACCTGATCCTGGAGGTCGGGCAGGCCACCGCGGCGCTGACCAGCGAGCTGTCCCGGGCGCCGAGCGTGGCGGAGTTGGCCGCGCGGCTGGAGACCCCGGAGGTGGAGATCCTCGCCGCGCTGGAGTCGGCCGCCGGCTACAGTCCGGCCTCGCTGAACGCGCCGGTGGGCGGGGAGAGCTCGGCCGAGTTCGGCGACCTGGTCGGCGAGTCCGACAACGCGCTGGAGTCGGTCGACGACCGGGTGACGGTCAGCGGGCTGCTGCACCGGCTGCCCTGGCGGGAACGGCGCATCCTGGCCATGCGGTTCTACGGCAACCAGACCCAGGCGGAGATCGCCGCCCGGTTCGGCATCTCCCAGATGCACGTCTCCCGGTTGCTGTCCCGGGCGCTGACCTGGCTGCGCCAGGCGATGCTCGCCGACGCGCCGCCGCCCTGGCAGAACGGCGCCGCCGAGTGCGAGACCGGCCGGAACCGGATCGCGCTCAAGCGCACCGGCGACCGGGTGGTGGTCGAGGTCGGCGGCGAGATCGACCGGGACGGCGCCGACCAGCTGCGCCGGGTGATGCTGGAGGCGGTCACCGGCCAGCCTCGGGAGGTGGTGGTCGACCTGGACGGCGCCGGCGGGGTCGACGCCGGCGGGATCGCCGCCCTGATGGCCGGCCGCGACGCGGCGGCGCGCACCGGCGTCCCGCTGCGGCTGACCCGGGTCCAGCCCGCGGTACGCCGGTCGCTCACCGCCGCCGGCCTGCCCGCCACCGCCGACGCCTGATCATCGCCGCCCGACCCCGGCACGGCCCGCCCGTGCCGGGGTCGGTGGCTGCTCGCTTCCCGCGACCAGTTACTCGCCACCCCGGCTGTCCGGCTCGGTCACCGCGCCGGCGGCTAGCGGCCGGCGGCCACTCGGTCCCGTCGCTGAGGTGCACGCTGCGGACGGTGGGTGGCCGCGCAGACCCACCTGGCCGACGGCTACTCGGCCGCGTCGCAGACCCACCTGGCCGGCGACCGCTCGGCCGCGTCGCCGAGCCGCCCGCCGCAGGCGCAGGTGGGCGCGCACCGGCACCCCATCCGTAGATCTTGGAAAGTTGCCGTCAGCAGCGAACGGCAACTGTCCAAGATCCATGGTGCCGCCCGCCGCGGCGCGAGGGAGCCACGGGAGGTGACACGGTGCGGCCGCCACCACCGGGTAGCGGTGGTGGCGGCCACGTGGCCGTCGGCGCGGCGAGCGGACGGTCAGTGCTCCTCGGGGTCGCCCTTGGTGTGCGGATGCCGCCAGCGCTCGTCCGGCTCCGGGCGCTCCTGGGCGCCGAGCGGGTTGCCCTCCGGCTCGTCGGTCTGCTCGAAGCTGGGCCGGCGGATCACCTCCGGCTCCGGTACCTCGACCGGCCGGGCCCCGGACTGCGGGGCGGGCTGGTACTCCACCGCCTCCCGGGCGCCGTGCGCGCCCTCGGCCGCCGGCGACTCCGGGACGTGCCGCTCGTGTCGCAGCTCCTCGCGGAACTCCTGGGGCGGGCGGGTGGTGCGTTGCGGCAGGTCGCGGCCCAGGTCGGCGACGTGCGGGCCGTACTTGGCGTCGAACGCCGGGCGCTCGGAGCGGATCCGGGGCATCCGGTCGAAATTGCGCAGCGGGGGCGGGCAGGTCGTCGCCCACTCCAGGGAGTTGCCGAAGCCCCACGGGTCGTCCACGTTCACCATCGCGCCGTACCGCCAGGTCTTCCAGACGTTGTAGATGAAGAACAACGTGGACGCGCCGAGCACGAACGAGCCGATGCTGGAGACCATGTTCAGTGTGGTGAAGCCGTCCTGCGCCAGGTAGTCGGAGTACCGGCGGGGCATGCCCTCGTTGCCGAGCCAGTGCTGCACCAGGAAGGTGGCGTGGAAGCCGACGAACATCGTCCAGAAGTGGATCTTGCCGAGCCGCTCGTCGAGCAGCCGGCCGGTCATCTTGGGGAACCAGAAGTAGATTCCGCCGAAGGCGGCGAAGACGATGGTGCCGAAGAGCACGTAGTGGAAGTGCGCCACCACGAAATAGGTGTCGGTGACGTGGAAGTCCGCCGGCGGGCTGGCCAGCAGCACCCCGGTGAGGCCGCCGAGCAGGAAGGTGACCAGGAAGCCGATGGCGAAGAGCATCGGCGTCTCGAAGGTGATCTGTCCCTTCCACATGGTGCCGATCCAGTTGAAGAACTTCACCCCGGTGGGCACCGCGATCAGATAGCTGAGGAAGCTGAAGAAGGGCAGCAGCACCTGGCCGGTGCCGAACATGTGGTGCGCCCAGACCGTCATCGAGAGGACGGTGATCGCGATGGTGGCGAGCACCAGACCGGTGTAGCCGAAGATCGGCTTGCGGGCGAAGACCGGGACGACCTCGGTGATGATGCCGAAGAACGGCAGCGCGACGATGTAGACCTCGGGGTGGCCGAAGAACCAGAACAGGTGCTGCCAGAGCATCGGCCCGCCGGTGGCCGCGTCGAAGACGTGCGCGTTGAGCAACCGGTCGGCGGCGAGCGCGAAGAGCGCGGCGGCCAGCAGCGGGAAGACCAGGATCACCAGGACGCTGGTCAGCAGCAGGTTCCAGGTGAAGATCGGCATCCGGAACATGGTCATCCCGGGCGCCCGCAGGGTGAGCGTGGTGGTGATCAGGTTGACCGCGCCGAGGATGGTGCCCAGGCCGGAGAGGGCCAGGCCGACCACCCACATGTTGGCGCCGACGCCCGGGGAGTTCTCGACGTCGCTGAGCGGGTTGTACGCCGTCCAGCCGAAGTCGGCCGCCCCGCTCGGGGTGGCGAACGCGGCAACCACGATGGCGCCGCCGAACAGGTAGAGCCAGTACGCCAGGGCGTTGAGCCGGGGGAACGCGACGTCCGGCGCGCCGATCTGCAACGGCACGATGTAGTTGCCGAAGCCGAACACCAGCGGCGTCGCGAAGAGCAGCAGCATGATCGTGCCGTGCAGGGTGAAGGACTGGTTGTACTGCTCGGCGGAGAGGAGCTGCAGACCCGGCCGGGCCAGCTCGGCCCGGACCAGCAGGGCCAGCACGCCGCCGATGAGGAAGAAGATGAACGAGGTCGCCAGGTACAGCAGGCCGATCTGCTTGGCGTCGGTCGTGCCGAGCAGCTTGATCAGTTTGGCTCCCGGCAGGGCCGGCCGGAGCGGGCCGGGAAAGCCGCCGAACCGCGCCGGCGCCAGGATAGCCGGCCCCCGGTCTCGTGCCGGCTCCGTGGTCACCCGTCTGGGCATGTGGCTTCTCACCCCGTCGTCACGACAGAAAGGACGGGCGCGACTACCCGCCCTTCTGCCCATGTAACCAGGCGAGAGAGGGAATTTCGGTCAATTCGCCGGCACGACCGCCCAGACGACCTTTCCGTCGGCGAGCGGGGCGCTGCCCCACCGCTGTGCCATCTCCCGGACCAGCATCAGGCCGCGCCCACCCTCGGCACGCAGCCCCGGGTTGTTCGGCCGTGCCGCGCTGCGGCTGCCGTCGGTCACCGCCACGTGCAGGTACGGTCGACGCAGCGTCAGCGTCACCTGCATCGGCGTGTGCGCGTGCCGCACCACGTTGCCGACCAGTTCGCTGAGCACCAGCGAGGCCGGGCCGACCAGCTCCAACGCGTTCCATCGGCCGCAGGCCTCGCCGACCAGCTCCCGGGCGCGCCGGCAGGCGCCCGCCACCGGCTCCAGGCGGGCCCGCAGTCGGGGGTGCGGCGACCTCGCCGGCCAGCCGGGTCGCCTCGGCGCAGTCCCGGTGCACCGGCACCACCCGGCAGGTGGTGGACTCGGCGAGCCAGGCGGCCGCGTCCGACGGGGGAGCGCAGACCAGCACCGGCACGGCGGGCCACTCGTCCGCCTGGCGGGCCGTGGCGGCGAAGACGGACAGCGCGAGCCGGTCGGCGACGGTGACGTCCTCCAGGTCGATCACCAGCGCGTCCGGCTGGGTGGTGAGGCAGCCCTCCAGCACGGTGTGCACCGACCGCATCGTGCCGAGGTCGAGCTCGCCGTGCAGGTGGACGACGGTCACGGGTGACTCGTCGCGCACCTCGCAGGTGATCCGGCTCGCCATCGGCCCCTCGATTCCGCTCGCATGCCCAGGTCCAGCCAGGTACCCGGGGCTTCTCCGGGTGAAACCGGACCGACCGGATATGGTGGCCGGGTCAGTGGCGATCCCCGTCACGACGGGCGAGCACGCCGAGCGCGAGCATTCCCGCGCCGAGCGCGAGGTGCAGGACGTCGGCGGCGGGGTTGACCGGGATGACGTTCGCCGCGCTGCGATGGTCGACGGCCAGCCCGTAGAGCCACAGCACCAGGTAGACCGCCCCGCCGCCGACCAGGTAGGCGCGCGCCAGCCCGACGGTGCGCGACAGCGCCAGCCCGGCCACGCCGGAGGCCAGGTGCAGCAGGTTGTGCAGCACCGACACCTGGAACAACCCGAACAGCTGGGCGCCGGACTGGTGCCCGGCCAGCCGCAGGTCGGCGTAGTCGCTGGTGATCCCGGGCACGAACCCCAGGGCCCCGATCAGGAGGAACACCGTACCGACGGTGGCGGCGGCCCGGCGTACCGGCGCGCGGCCGTCCGCCGGGTTGCGCCGGGCCCGGGAGTGGGCCATCGGACCGGCCATCGCGCGCTCCCTCCGTCGCGGCGTGGCGTTCCCGCCTCCCGGCCCGACAAACGGGCCCGGACCATGCCGGTCCGGGCCGTGAGAGCGGGGGGTACGCCTCAGGCGACCTGCAACTGCCGGGTCCGGGCGCCGTGCCGGACCCGCTCGTACAGCTCGACGTAGCGCTGCGCCATCACCGCCGGGGTGAACCGGGCCGCGGCCTCCCGCCGGCACTCGTCCGCGTCGAGCAGACTGGCCGCCAGCAGCAGGTCGCCGAGCTCGTCCTCGTCGGTGGTCAGCAGGCCGGTGCGTCCGTGCTCGATCAGCTCGGGCAGGCAGCCGCGGGCGGTCGCCACGACCGGGGTGCCCAGCGCGAGGGACTCCACCACCGCGGTGCCGCCCGGTTCCTCCCAGCGCAGCGGGAACAGCGAGGCCTTCGCCCCGGCCAGCAGGTCGTCGCGCTCCTGACCGGCCACCGTGCCGACCCAGCGGACCAGCTCGCCGTCGACGTGCGGGGCCACCTCGTCGTAGAAGAAGCGCACGTCCGGGTTCTGCCGGGCCTCGTCCCCGGCGGCGGCCAGGTCCTCCGGCCGGTGGTACGGCCCGACCGGGCCGGCGAGCACCAGCGGCACCCCGACCCGCTGGGCCAGCCGGGCGCCCACGTCCTGCCCCTTGCCCGGGTTGATCCGGCCCAGGATGATCGCGTAGTCGCCCTTCTCCGGGCGCGGCGCGCGGTCCGCGCCGACGGCCAGCGGGGTGGACAGGTGCACGTGCCCCACCGAGTGCTCCCGCAGCGCCCGGGGAGCGCGGGCCAGCTGGGAGGCGGAGACGCCGTTGACCCGGACCCGGTCACCGGCGTCCAGGTTGCCGTAGAGCTCGGGGTGCTTGGCCAGGTCCCAGTGCAGGGTGTGCAGCACGGGCGGCCGTCCGGCCCCATGGCGGCCAGGGTGGCCAGCCCGACCGCCTCGACGTGGTCGTGCACCAGGTCGATGTCGTCGCGGTGGTGCAGCTGCCGGATCACCCCGTTGAGGTGGGCCTGGGAGACGCCGCACACCTGGTTGTAGGGGCGTTGCAGGGCGTGGAACTGCCCGTCGGGAAAGACCGAGAACTTCTCGTCCACCGGCAGGGTGCTGCTCTCCACCGAGGCCAGCACCACCCGTACGCCCAGCCGCCGCAGCTCCGGCACCAGGGTGGCGATGACGTTCTCGATCCCGCCGTAGCCGGGGGGCGGCACGGACAACCAGGGTCCGGCGTTCATCAGGACGGTGAGGCTCATCGCGGTGTGGTCCTTCCCTCGGCGGAGACCCGGTCGGCCGTCCGCTCTCCGCCCCCGGCCGGCTCGTGCCGGCCGTCGGGTACCCGTCGCGGCGACCCGCCGCTCACGCCGCCACCGCCGGCGCGGCACCCGGTGCCGCAGCTGGGCCAGCGGCGGGCGCTCGTCCACGGAGACGTCGCTGACCACGATCTCCCGGTTCAGGTTGGGCAGGGCGTCCGAGCCGCCCCGGCGGAACTGGGTGAGCATGGTGGCCGGCATGGTGCCGGGGCTGGCCCAGCCGCGGCGCTGCAACCGCGACCAGGCGGTGTGCATGATCTGCGCGGACATCCGGCCCAGCGCCGCGGTGTCCTGGTGGCGGTGCTTGCGCTCGCCGAGGTCGACCTGGGCGAGGGCGTCGAGGCCGACCAGCTCCAGCAGGTCGATCAGCATCGCCGTCTCGACCCCGTAGCCGGAGACGAACGGCACCTGCTCCAGCACCTCCCGGCGTCCGGCGTACTCGCCGGCGAGAGGCTGTACGAAACCGGCCAGCTCCGGCCAGAAGAGGTTGAGCAGGGGGCGGGCCATCAGCTCCGTCACCCGCCCGCCGCCGTCGGCCTCCACGCTGCTGGCGCCGACCAGCGGCCGGTGATAGAAGCCCTTCACGAAGTCCACCGACGGATCGGTCAGCAACGGTCCGATCAGGCCGGTCACGAAGTGCGGACGGAACTCGCGCAGGTCGGCGTCGATGAAGGCGACCACGTCGCCCTCGGCGGCGGCCAGGCCGGCCCAGAGCGCGTCGCCCTTGCCGGTCAGCCGGGGCAGCCCCCGGGTCATCGCGTCCTGGCTGACCACCTCCGCGCCCGCGGCCCGGGCCACCTGCGCGGTCCGGTCGGTGGACCGGGAGTCCACCACGATCAGCTCGTCGACCAGGGCGACCCGGTCCATCAGGTGTTCGCGGATTGTCGACACGATCGCGCCGACGGTGACCTCCTCGTTGCGGGCCGGCAGCACCACGCTGACCCGGGTGTCACCCTTGGCCCGCATCAGCCGCCGCGTCGGCCAGTCCTCGGCCGAAGTCGTCCGGTAAGTCGCCCATGCCTCCACCACTGGTGAGACGATCGAATCTGTATCCCGCACTGGCACACCCCCAGATCGTGGCGGAAAACGCGGAGTTGGTTTTCCCATCTCCGCCCGCGCGCTAACCGGATCATGCCTAACAGCTTGATCACGGACCGTGCACCAGCCGGTTCCCGGCGGATGAACGGTTCGTTGCCGAACGCACGGGGTTTCGCGTTCGGGCGGTGGGGGGAGTGCTGTTCCCGCGAGTCGGAGAACAGCGTCGAGAGGGTCGAGTGGAATGCGCACGTGCCGGGTGGGACTGGTAGGGGCCGGTGGGGTGGCGCAACGCCATGCCCGCGTGTTGAGCGGTTTCGAGGACGTGGAGCTGCTCGGGGTGCACGACGTGTCCCGGGACGCGGCGACGGAGCTGGCCGGGGCGTACGGCGGCCGGAGCTTCGTCGACGTGGACGAGCTGCTCGCCGCCGGACCGGACGCGGTGTACGTCTGCGTGCCGCCGTTCGCGCACGGGCCGGTGGAGGAGGCGGTCATCGCCGCCGGCGTCCCGATGTTCGTGGAGAAGCCCGTCGCGGTCGACCTGGAGACCGCCGAGCGGATCGCCGCACTGGTGCAGGAGAAGCGCCTGCTCACCGCCGTCGGCCACCACTGGCGCTACCTGCACGTGGTCGAGCGGGCCCGCGAGCTGCTGGCCGACCGGCCGGTGCGGATGGTCAACGGTTCCTGGCTGGACAAGGTCCCCCCAGTGGCCTGGTGGGCGGTGCGGGACCGCTCCGGCGGCCCGGTCGTCGAGCAGGCCGCGCACGTGCTGGACCTGGTGCGGTCGCTGGTCGGCGAGGCGGTCGAGGTGAGCGCGTACGGCGACGGCAACCCGCCACCGGTCGAAGGCGCCGACATCGACTCGGTGACCGCGGCCACGCTGCGCTTCGCCAACGGGGCGGTGGGCACCCTCGCCGCCGCCTGCGTGCTGACCTGGAAGCACCGGGCGGGGCTGGAGATCCTCGCCGACGGCCTGGCGCTGTCGCTGGCCGAGGACGGCCTGGTGATCCGCGACGCCGACGGGGAGCGCCGGATCGAATCCGATCCGGACGGTGCCCGGATCGCCGTCGACCGGGCCTTCATCGACGCGGTGACCGGCGTCGGCGACGACGTCCGGGTGCCGTACGCCGAGGCGATGCGGACCCAGCGGCTGGCCCTCGCGGTCGCCGAGTCGGCCCGTACCGGCCGTGCCGTGACCCTGCCGACCGGCCCGGCGTCCGTGCCGCTGGCCGCCGCGGGGGTGAGCGTCGATGCGTGACAAGGTCGTGGTGGTCAGCGGCCCCGGCGCCGTCGAGCTGGCCGAACAGGATGCCGCCGAGCTGCGCGAGGGCACCTTCCGGGTGGAGACGCTCTACAGCGGCGTCTCCGCCGGCACCGAACTGAGCTTCGTCAAGGGCACCAATCCGTACCTCAACGTGACCTGGAACCCCGACCTCGGCCTGTTCCAGCCCGGTGCGGCGAGCACCCCGTACCCCGTCACCCGGCTCGGTTACATGCAGGTCGGCCGGGTGGTGGAGAGCCGCACCCCGGCCGTCGCCGTCGGCACGGTGGGCGCCATGACGTACGGCCACCGCACCGGCTACGTCGCCGACCCGGTCGCCGAGCGGTTCGTCCCGCTCCCCGACGACCTCGATCCGCTGCTCGGCATCTACGTCGCGCACATGGGCCCGATCTGCGCCAACGGCCTGCTGCACGCCGCCGCCGACCTGTGCGGCACCGACGTGCGTTCGCTCGGCGACGGGGTGCGCGGCCGGCGGGTCGCGGTGGTCGGCAGCGGCGTCGTCGCCCTGCTCACCGCCCTGTTCGCCAAGCGGCACGGCGCCGCCTCCGTGGTGGTGCTGGACCCGACGCCAGCGCGCCGCCAGGTCGCCGAGGCGCTCGGCCTGGAGACGCTCGACCCGGTGGCCGACGACCCGGCCGTGGTGCTCAAGACCCGGTGGAACCACGCCGCCGGGGACCGGGGCGCCGACGTGGTGTTCCAGTGCCGCGGCCAGGCCTGGGCGCTGCACCTGGCGCTGCGCCTGCTGCGTCCGCAGGGCACCGTGATCGACCTGGCCTTCTACCAGGACGGCGCGGACGCCGTCCGGCTCGGCGAGGAGTTCCACCACAACGGGCTCTCGCTGCGCTGCGCCCAGATCGGGCGGGTGCCGCGCGGCCTGACGCCGACCTGGGACCGGGAACGGCTCTCCGCCGAGACCATCGAGCTGCTGCGGCAGTACGGCGACGTGATCCGCAAGCACCTCGTCTCGGCGGTGGTGCCGCTGGAGGAGGCGCCCGCCCTGCTGACCGACCTGGCCGAGCGTCGCCGGCAGGAACTCCAGGTGGTGCTGACCGGCTGAGCCGGGGACCCGCGTCCGGGTGGGCGCGGGCGGCTACCGTCGGCCCATGACCACCGCCGCCGCCCGCCG